>DAOTAI010000203.1:0-8867 GCA_035593865.1 Acidobacteriota bacterium | reverse complement strand
CGTGAACAAAAACCACAGTACGGTGCTTCGGCAAAACGATATCCGGCTTCCCCGGAAGGCGTGGCGAATGTATCCGGAAGCGGTAGCCGAGCCGATGAAGGACGGAGCGGACGAGCATCTCCGGTCTTGTGTTCTTTCCACGAATCCTAGACATATTCCAGCTGCGTCTACTGGGTGAAAGAGTATCAGTCATAGGACAGGTTACAAGCTACCACGGATCCGGAGTTCTTAGCCAGCGCCCCATTCTGCCTTGAAAGCTGTCATAATTTCCCTGCCTACTTCAAGATCGAAGCGAGAACTGAGGAGATTGCAATGGCACGTCCGATGAAGGATCCTGTCACGTGGATCTACCCGCCGATTGAGCCGTTCAGGACCGGCAGGATTAAAGTCTCAGACATTCACGAGCTGTATTTCGAGGAGAGCGGCAACCCCGGGGGCAAACCGGTCGTCTTCCTTCACGGTGGTCCCGGCGGACGTTCCGATCCGCGGCATCGCCGTTTTTTTCATCCCGAGAAGTACCGGATTGTGAACTTCGACCAGCGCGGCTGCGGGCAGAGCACCCCAGCCGGATGCCTGATCGAGAATACCACCTGGAACTTGGTCGAAGACATCGAGAAGCTGCGGGAATTTCTCCAGATTGAAAAATGGCAGGTTTTCGGTGGTTCATGGGGTTCGACCCTGGCGCTCGCCTATGCAGAAAGCCATCCCGATAAAATCACGGAGTTGGTCTTGCGCGGGATTTTCCTTGGTTCTAAAGCGGAGATCAGGTGGTGCTGCCAGGAGGGCGGCGCCTCAAACCTGTTTCCCGATGCCTGGGAGCCATTTCGCAATTACATCCCGGAAGCCGAACGAGGAGACCTGCTTCTGGCATACTACCGGCGGCTCAACAGCGAGGATCGAGCCGTGCAGATGGAAGCGGCCAGGATCTGGAGCAGCTGGGAAGCGGCGATTTCGAGACTCGTTCCCGATCCGCGATTTACCGCGGACTACGAGCAAGATGAAACGACTCTGACGTTTGCCCGAATTGAGACACATTACTTGGTCAACAACTGTTTTCTTGAAGTTGACGGGCAACTGCTCCGTGACGTGGAGAAGATTCGCCACATTCCGGGTGTGATTGTGCAAGGTCGTTATGACGTCGTATGCCCCATGGCAAATGCATGGGTGCTGTACCAAGCCTGGCCTGAAGCAGAGCTGATTATCAGCCCCGACGCCGGCCACAGTGCGGGGGAACCATCCACCAGCCGTGCCCTGGTTGCTGCGACCGACCGGTTTGCGGACTAAATGCTCTCGGCCCAGTCCAACGCTCGGCGCAAGCTTCACACAATGTTGGCAGCGAACCAAAGCTTGCACTCTGTCCCCGTTTCCTGACGCTACTTTACGAGCACCATCTCCACCCGGTACTTACCGCCGCTGGCAGGTCTCAGCAGGGCTAAGCGAGGAGGTTGCCCGAGCCTGAGGGGCTTGTTACTCTTTACCCGCCAGTCGGGCAGGTCAACGATCGCGCCTTCCCGATACCCTGTATCCGGCACCAGCGTCATTCCCGACGCGTCGATTTCGCGCAGTGCGCCGCGGGTTCGCAGGTCGCCCAAGTCCTCTAGCGTCGTCGTCAACACCAACTCCCGCCGCCCCCGCACACTCCGCACGCGGCGGTTTGCCGTGATTCCGATATCCGCCGTGAAAGGTGGAATTCCAGTCCCGCTGATGACTGTGGCGTTTCGAACGAGAATGTAGAACAAGCGCGATTCGTTGACGGGCAATGATTCGTAGCGGAGAGGATCAGCGTAATTGACTCTGCCTGTGGCCAATGCGTCAAGCGCCGTCACCAGAGCGACGAAATTCAAACGAACGAGTGGCGGATCAGGCGGCTCGCCAGCCCAGGCGCCGGTTTCAATGAGCACCACTGGGGTCCCCCAGAGCGTGATATTGTCGCCGAAAGCGCGAACCTCGAAGGCATCGTCATAGCGGCCTATCTGTCCGGGAGCAAGCGCTTCGAGGGCATCGCGTATCACGGCACAAAGCTTCTTCGTCAGTTCCCGCCCGGGCGAGACTGTTCGTTCCTTGTCAAAGGCGACCGAGATCAGTGAAATTGAAGCCGGTTTTGGCGGTTCGCCTACCGAAGTTCTCCAGTTCTGATTGTGGAGATTGAATCCGACTTTCGGTTGGATTCGATCACGGAGCGCCTTCAGTATCCGGCCTTCCGGCGTTTGGAGCCTCAATGCGTCTCGGTTAATATCGATCCCTTGCGCGTTGCGTCGCTGAAACCGCTCAGCCCCATCGGGGTTCAGCATCGGGATAACGTGCAGCGTAAGTCTGGAAAGAATGCGGCGAACGACCGGTTCGTCTCGATGAAGTCGCACGTACTCGAAGAGATCAAATAGCGCGGCTGTCGCAGTCGGTTCGTCGCCGTGCATTTGCGACCAGAGAAGTACGTGAACCTCGCCTGTCCCGAGCTTGACGTGGAAGATGGTGCGCCCCTCAACTGACTCACCGATCCTTTCCTTTGAAAACAGGTCCGGAGACTTCGAGACGACCGCATCGAGGCGACGTGTGACCTCGGAGTGATTGAGCAGCGCCGGAAGAGCCGGCGAAACATGTTCGCGATCCCAGGCTTGGGCGAGATCCTGGGGAGAAATAGATGGCGCTGGAATGCCGGCAACTGCGCTGTCAAATCCAAACAGCGTACAAAAACCAGCCAGCAGCAGTGATCTTGGAACAAAACTCAGTCGCATGATCAACATTATTGATCAGACGCCGATTCACGATCACATTAAGCCGCCCTTCGCGCTTAATCCACGCCAAAGGGCGTAGGCAGGACCTCAGGGGAACCAGGAAAGACCGGCACAGCAGGCGGTCGCCTCAACGGGACACGGTCTCGCGGCGCTCGCCCTCGTTCTGAATTTGCGGGTCTCCGACACCTTGTCACTCGGTCGCGACTGTCAACTTACGTTTACCTGACGCCAGGTTGTGCGGGGATCTTAAGAACCTGCCCGGGCCGAATCATATTCGGGTCTTTCAGTTGGTCGCGATTGGCTTCAAAAATCGTCATGTAGGCATTCGGATCGCCATAGTACTGCTTGGCTATCTTTGAAAGCGTATCCCCGGATTTGACAGTGTAGGTCTCGTGAGCAGGCGTAGCTGTGCCCGCGGCCGGTTTGGCAGCGGCAGGCGCAGGAGCCAGGCTGGAGTCAACCGGCAGGTCAACCATAATGTCGGGGTACTTAGGATCGACTTTCTTAATGTTGTCCCAGATCGAATTCTTGATTTGTTCGCTGCCGACTGCCGCACGCATGAACAGCTTGTTGTCCTGGACATGAAGGTTCTGCACCTTCACACCTTTCTGTTGTTGGACAAAATCGAGAACGGGTTTGTACTTTTTTTTCAATTCCTCGAAACGATCCATGTTGTCCTCCTTTGCAGCTGGGGTCGGTCTTTCCTTAAAGCAAAGCGCGACGTGAGGTCTGCTGAGAATTGCCTTATCGCCACGCTATCACAATACGTCAGCAGCGTAAAAGAGGAAGGGACTTGCGTTTGGGTGTAAAATCAACCCGACGCGTCACGCCTGATCAAACGCCTGTGCGGAATTCATTAGCGGAAAAAGGCTTCGCTATGCGGAGGCAAACAGGGGTCCTTTTTGCGATCATTTGGCTGGAGGCGGCCGGCGACCGGCTTGAATGCACAGAGACACCCTCCCGCTCTCCGGAAGCGGAGCGGCTTATCTTACAAGCCTCCAACGAGTTTCGCCTCAGTAATAATCTCCCGGCGCTGATATGGGATCAAACACTGAGTGATATTGCTTACCGACATTCCGAGGATATGATCCTGCGCAGTTACTTTGATCACCTGAACCCGGATGCTCAGACTCCAGACGAGCGAATTCACCGTCAGCATCGACGATTTATTGGCAACACCGGCGAAAATCTCTCGGTCGTGGTCGGGGCACCTCCACTTGCTCCAGCTAGTATCTCAGAGCAAGCGATTGCCGGGTGGCTGCGCAGTCCTCCTCACCGCGCGAACATTCTTGACAAGGCGTTCACTCACGCCGGAATTGGAGTAGCAGTCAAGGGTGTAGAAGCGAAGATTACGTTGAACTTCATGCAAGTTCGCGGCATCCTCGAGTCGCCGATACCCGAGATCCTGGCGCCAGACTATGAGTTTGATCTGAGAGTGGTAGCCTTTCCGCCAAAAAACACCAAACCCAAGAGGTACGTCTTGCAGCCGCTGCAGCCCGATCCCAAGCGCCCGGATCCCGCCACTTGGCCTCTGTCCACCCGCCGTCCTTTGGTCAAGCCCGGGAGATACACGATCCAATTTTGTTTTCCTGTCCCTCGTTCTAAGTTTTTGGAAGTATTCCCTGGTCCGCAGATAGAGATCCTGGAATAGCTTCGCAACGCCCAGTGCCGCAGGCCGGCTCACGGGAAATAGGCTTGACACCGGCACTCTGTTGGGTGGACACCCCGTCCCAAAATACTCACCCAGCGCCGCGGCTTGCCCGTGTACCCGAAGGTGGCTTCCTGTCCGTACGCGAGGTCGGCTGGAGACTGCAATACTTGCGATTTATAATCTCCACCGTGCCCCTTCTCCGAAATCTGGTTCAAGACGTGCGCGTCGGTTTTCGCATTGCACTTAAAGACCTATACTCGAGCTTGCTGATGATCGGCTCTCTGGGACTGGCGATCGGCGCTTGTGCGCTGGTATTCAGCCTGGTGGACGCCATCTTGTACCGGCCTCTGCCTGGGATAACAGATTTATCCACTCTGGTCGCGGTTTACGGGGATGATCGGTCAACACCTCACGTTGATTTTCAGTCCATTGCCTATCCCGATTACCTCGATTTCAAAGAGAGCCTTCGAGGACAAGCGGATTTGACCGCGTACGCGCGAATCCCGGTCACGCTCACTCTCGGAGAAGACGCGCAGCGAGTATCGGCCGAGATGGTGGCGCCTGACTACTTCACGCTACTCGGCGTGCGAATGGAAATGGGAACGGGCTTCGAACCCCAAGACAACACCGTCGGCTCCCTGCCCGCCGTCGTGATTTCGCACCGTCTCTGGCAAACACGATTTGGCGGCGACGTCGACATACTGAACAAAACAATTCGCGTGAACCAACTTGAAGCTCGAATCACAGGCGTGGCCCGAGAAGGATTCGGCGGCGTTCTTCTCGACTGGCATGGACGAGCGGATATCTGGCTGCCGCTGCAGCTTCAACCTCGACTTTTCAGCGTGGACCTACTGACACCCAGGGTTCCATGGATGATGTGCCTTGTCCGCTTACTTCCAGGGACTTCTATCGAGCAGGTTCGCGTCATGCTGCAAGCGCGTGCGAAGGATTTAGGGGTGAGGTATCCAGAAACCAATCGCAATCGGGGAACGGTCGTCATCAAAGCCGCCGAAGCCCGATTCTACCCTGGAAGGCGCGAGGCGGTGACTTCTGTGCTCTCGCTGCTCTTCTCTGGAGCGATGGTGCTCCTTCTCGTGGCATGTTTCAACACCGCCGGTCTCCTCCTGGCCCGCAGTGAAAGACGCTCGAGCGAATTCGGTATCCGAATGGCGTTGGGCGCGCGTAGGCGTCGGATTGTCTCTCAGCTGATTGCGGAATCCTTGATCATTGCCGCTGCTGCCGCCCTCTTGGCCATCGTCTTCGCTTCGCTTGCAACTCGCTTGCTGCCGTCTGTCGCGCCAATGTTTCACCTCGACTTTGAAACGCGAGTAGACGAGCGGGTTATGCTCATGCTGCTCGGTCTCACTTTCCTGGCGGTTATGGTTTTCGGCTTGTACCCCGCCCTTCGTAGTTCCTCGTTTTCGCTAATCCCTTCCCTGAAGAGCCAGCGAGGACAGAGAAAGACCCTCAGGATCAGAAGCGCAGTAATCGTTTCTCAAATCGGGCTCAGTGTCCTCGTGATTACGAGTGCCGTCCTGTTTCTTCGGCAGCTTCATCAGCTCCAGCATATTGATCCCGGTTTCGAGATGCGGGGGATCCAAGTCATACAACTGGACACCCAGGCGGCGCCGGTTGATCAGCGCGAGGCGCTTTATCTGCAGCTGCTTCGTTTTGTGCGGACGCTTCCCGGCGTTCAGGACGCCTGCCTGGCACGCCAGGCGCCGCTAAGCGGCGTTCTCGGCCAGATCCGGGTTCAATCGTTAGAACCGAGCTTCGACGAGAAGGTAGGGTTAGAAGAGGTTTCGCCGGATTACTTCCGGGTCTTGCGTCTGCCTTTGCTGCATGGCCGTACTGTTGAGAGCGGCAACGGAGCGCATGAGGCGGTCGTCAATGAAGTAATGGCCAGGAAGTACTGGCCCGAGCAAAATCCCATCGGTCATCGTATTCTGCTCGGGGAAAAACAGACTCCCTACGTTATTGTGGGCGTGAGCAAGGCTTCCAAAACTATCGATCTTACGGAACAACCCCGCCCGTTCCTGTACATCTCCCGCAGTGCGGGATCTTTCCCGGACGCGGTGCTCCTTACCCGCTCCTCTATGCCTGTGACCGACCTCACCGCTTTTATTCGTCGTTATATCAAGCAGCAAATGCGGGGAGTGGCACTGATGGATGTTGCGACATTGGACCGATTGGTGCTCGGTCGATTGTCGGTGCAGAGAACGCTGGCCGTCTGGGCGTCGACCATCTCAGTCCTGGCGCTTTTCCTCGTAATATCAGGCCTTGGCGGCGTTCTTTCGCTCATGGTTAGCCAGCGGCGCTGGGAAATGGCGATCAGGCTAGCTCTTGGCGCCACTCCCTCTGATCTGTACCGCTGGGTTCTCTCTCAAACCGCTCGCTTTGCCGGCATGGGCCTCGTTCTCGGCTTTTCTATTTTTCTCAGCGTACAGGGATTTCTGAACAGCCAATTGAAGGAGGCCGGATCTTTAGTTCCGACCGTCTACGTCGGTGTCACCGGAGTTGTCCTGACAGCTTGCTTTTTGGCCTCCCTGGGTCCGGGGCTGCGAGCTCTCAGGACTGAACCGGCGGAGGCGTTGAAATCGGAATAGCGTCGAACAGCTTCTTCATGACACCCCTACTGCCCACAAGACGGGCATCCTATGTCGAGAATAACTCGCCATTGACCGTCCGCCTCTCGGCGCCACGTCGAATTGAAGGTTCCTGTTCGTTTTCCGGTTCGGTCGCGGACAGGACCGGAACTGATCGCGAGTGTCCCGCTGTCAATGACTTCCACTCGCTCGGGTTCCCATGAAAACGGAGCCTCGCGCCCTTCGAAAAACTTCTTCCAGGCTTCCACCACCGCCGCGCGACCTCGTGAAACGTTCCTCCCCACGAAAATCGCTTCATGCGACACAAAATCGGCGAAGGCAGCAAGATCGCGATCAGCAAGCGTTTTCGCAAAAGCAATCTCGCGCTCGCGGACCTGTCTTTGCAGCTCTCCGGGCGAATCTTGAGAAAACACGGGCACCGGCAAAACCAAGGTCAGGCCAACGATGACAAAGATGAAGCGTTTCATCACGGCCGGGCTCCTTTCGGGCAGTTACGCCCCAGCTATTTCAGTACCAACTCGTCCAGGCTGCGCTTGGGAACGTGGTGACGCTGTTCATTATCCCGCCAGTAGCGAATGTCTCCTGAAGGTGGCAGAGGGTCGATGACAACGGTTTCCGTTGGCCGACCGAGGGCTAGCACCAGCAGAATCTCCAGCGTCGGCGCAATCCCGAGCTCTCGGCGCAAAGCTTCGCGATTGATTGAGGCAATCATGCAGCCGCCGAGCCCCTTTTCGGTCGCTGCCAGCATGATCGACTGGGCGGCAATGCCATGATCGCATTCAAAACCCGGATGGACGGTAGTGTCACCGAGGATCACTATGTATGCGGTGGGACGTTCGCCCACGCCCGGGCCCGGCCAGTCCTTCAGATAAGCGGCCCAGCGCAAGTGCGGAAATATCTTCTCGTTCGTCTCCGCCTGCCACGAAAGGATGTACTTCAGAGGCTGTCGATTTCCAGCCGACGCGGAAAGCCGTGCACAATCGACCAGATCCAGTAACTCCTCGCGGGTAATCCGTCGATTTTCGTCAAACCTTCTGTAACTCCGTGTCTTGGTAATAAGTTCCTTGATCATCGCCGGCATTATAGACGGAGAGCGCCGCCGCTGCCAGCGAGTGAACAGAGGAATCAGGGTCCGGCCTAATCGTGGCCTAATCGTGGTTATCTGCGCTATCTGCGCCCCTGCGGCAGGAGCTAATCCATTGACAGCTTCTGTTTCGCCAAAGGCCGCGCGTAGGCATTGGTCGGGTTATGTGCGTTGGAGTTCAAAACCCGCTGGTAATATTCCTTAGCCTTGACCTGGTCACCTAGCTTCTCATACGTCTGGGCAATCAGGCTGAGAATAAACGGGTCATTCTGGTTGCCCTTCTGCAGCTCGGTGAGTGCCGTCTGGTAGTCTCCCGTATAAAATGCCACGTACCCAACCAGATAAGGCACAAACGGCGCCTGCTGAGGATTTGTTCCCTTCTCGAAGATGGCCTTGGCCGCTTCCACATGTCTCTGGGCTTCGGCTTTGTTACCGCGGCGTGCAGCGATGCGTGCCTGGGCGTGCTCCAAGCGAAAATCCCATAAGTCGCGCTGATCGGGTTTTAGATCCGGCTCCTGCAGTCCGGCCTGGTGGCCTAAGCGGTACCACTTCTCAGCTGAATCAAAATCACCCGACTCAAGACAGACACGAGCCAGCTCATTGGCCACCTCGCCGGCTCGGTTGAAATCCTTCGCAACCATGGCCACGTCGTAGACCTGAGACGAATACTTGACTGCTTCGCCGCAATTTCGCTCGAAGCCGTACGACATCGCCATGGCTCTAAGAGCCTGAGCCTTGTTTTCTGGCGACGGGGCAATCTCGATGGCTTTGGCCAGATGCTTGCGGGCTTCTGC
>DAOTAI010000202.1:0-8898 GCA_035593865.1 Acidobacteriota bacterium | reverse complement strand
ACGAGCCTTCCGCCGGCTTTCCAAATGTGACCCTGGAGCTGCGTAACGACCAGGGGCGGGTAATCGCGCGCACCGCGACCGACGCCAACGGTTATTATCTCTTTGATGGCCTTCCCATCGACCCTGCCGGAAGCGCCTACGAGGTGGTTATTACGGACACCGCCAACGTCCTGGCGGGTTACCAGATGACCACCGATCCGAATCTGCTCCATGTGATCCTTTATCGAAACAGCCCCGAAACACGCCATCGGCGGGATGCCGACGCGGGATATCGATACCAGGCAACCAACGTCTCACTGAAGCGTTTTGACGCTTTCGCCGTGGGTGCAACGGTCGTTTTGGAGTGGGAAACGGCCATGGAGTTTGAGACCGCCGGATTTCAGGTGCTGCGTGCCACTGGGCCCGACGCCGCGCCTACGCCAATAAACACCGTGCTCGTGCCGGCCATGTATGAATCGATCAACGGCGGTATCTATCGTCTGGCCGATCACGGCGCATCGGCTGAAGGAGTTCACACTTACTGGCTGAAGGAGCTGGAAAGGGCCGGGGCAGTGCGAATATATGGGCCGTTCAGGCGCAGTCCCCAAGCCGCTCCGCCGGGGCTCGGCATTCCCGACCCTTACTCCCGAGAGGCGCGACCGGGAAACCGGTTGCGCCGTCCAACTGGAGAACGCTTGTCAGCGGGGCATGCCTGGGAACCGCATGGATCGGCGCTGGCGGCAAGCAAACCGGTCGAATCGGGTGCTATCCCGGCGGCCGCCGCTCGTGCGCCGAAACAGGGATCCGACCGGCGCGATAACGGCCATCGGAAAGGCGCCGCGTCTCTGATTAACCAAGAGGCCTTTAAGATCCCGGTCACCCAGACTGGAATGCACTTCGTTTCGGCCGAGCAAATAGCCGAGGAAATGAACATCTCTCTCGGTATTGTGCGCAGGCTGCTGGTCCAGGGACAGATAGCCGTCACAAACATGGGCCAGACGGCGGCTACATGGATTCCGTCCGACCTGTCGGGGATTTACTTTTTCGGCGAAGCCAGCGACTCACTCTACAGCCGGGAGAACATTTACTGGGTTCGCCGGGCTGCCGGGCTGGCGATGCAGAAACTTCCCGCTTCCCCGCACCAATCCAAAGTGGTCACCACGTTCCGAGAGTCGATCACACTGGAACAGGACGTTGAAATGTCGCCGGCGGCGACCACCGACCCGAACGGCGAGTACTGGTTCTGGTGCTATATGCACGGCGGCATACCCGGCGAGAACGAAGAAGTGATCGTGTTCGATGCCCCGGGCGCGACCGGCGCTGCGGCGGCGCCCGCCACTCTTCAAGTTTTTGTTCACGCGTCGACCAACCTGGTCCCCGGGAATGATCACTCGATCGCGGCCAGTTTGAACGGCGTCCAGGTCGGCGTCTCCGAATGGGACGGAATCGGTCCGCACTCGTTTGTCTGCACCTTCGACCAAGCCATCCTGAGGGAGACCGGCAACGAGCTTCGCCTGCGCGCGGAGGCCCTCAACGAGTCACCCGTGAGCGTGGTCTGGCTGGATCGGATCGATCTGGGCTACCAACGACTGCTGAGGGCCGTCGACGATAGCCTTATTTTCAACGCCGACAAAGGCCGGATTCAGGTGGAAGGGTTTAGCGGGGAATCGATCGCGGTCTTCGAAATTACCGACCCATCCCGCCCGAAGCGGGTGGTGCCCGTATCCACGCAGCCTTCAGGCCAGACTTTCAGTGTCGTCTTTCATAACGCCAGCGAGCAGGCGCGCTTTCTTGCGTTGACCCTCGAGGCCGCCTGGCAGCCAACGCCTCGGGCAGACTTTCCGTCTTCATTGAAAAAGGTGCAGGGCGCGGAATACGTCATCATAACCACGCGAGAGCTGTCTGAACCCGCCCGGGCGCTGGCGGAGCACCGTCAGCACCAGGGATGGACCACTATGGTCGCGGACGTTAAAGACGTCATGGACGAGTTTAACCATGGCAATGTGAATCCTAGCGCCATACGAGACTTCCTGGAGTACGCCCTTTCAAAGTGGGAAAAGCCCCTGCGATTTGTGGTCCTGGCCGGAAAAGGCTCCCTTGACTATCGGGATTTGAAGGGTCAGGGAAGCAACCTGATCCCACCGCTGGTGGTCGGCACGCCGTATGGAATTACCGCATCTGATACGGCATTGGCGGATGTGGACGGGGATTTTGTCCCGGACGTGGCAATCGGTCGACTGCCGGCGGAGAACACAGAAGGACTTGAGATCCTGGTCAGGAAGATTATCAGCTATGAGGAAGCCTCTTCCGGCGCCTGGCAGAATCGAGTTCTCCTGGCGGCCGACAAACCTGATCCACGCGTTGGCGATTTTCGCGCCTACAGCGACACACTGGCTCGGCTCCTGCCGAACGGATTTATCGCTCTAAAAGCCTACCCGTCCGAACTGGAAAGTCCACGAGAGCAGATACTGGCGGGCTTGAACGCCGGGTGCGGTCTGTTCAGTTACGTCGGGCATGGTTCTGCGGATCAGCTGGCCTCGGAGGGACGGCTCTTCCAGATCAGCGATCTCGAACAACTGACCAATAAATCGTTCTTGCCTGTTTTCGTCGGCCTGACCTGTTATGTCGGGGCCTTTGTCGACCCCGGCTGGGACTGCATGGCCGAACGCATGGTAAAGGTGGGAAACGGCGGCGCCATTGCCGCGCTGACGTCTTCCTGGTTGGCACCGAATGCTAGTAATATGGCATTTGGCGCCCAGGTTTTCAGGGCACGTTTTTACGGTGGCTGCGAGACGATTGGCGAGGCGTTTCGCGAAGCTTACCAGGCGAGCGCGATGACCGGTGTCCCGGGCTACGTGCTTTCGATCTTTAACGTGTTCGGCGATCCGGCCACGCCAATTCGTTAACGCAGTACAACACGGCGAGAGGGGATATGGATGTCAGATACTCGAAGTGTGCCCAGGTGGAGGTAGTCACCCGCCGAATCGCCGGCGAGAACATTCTCGTCCCGATTCGCGGGAGGCTGGCGGATATGCAAAACCTCTTCACGCTCAACGAAGTGGGATCTTACATCTGGGAACAGCTCTCCGAGAGCACAACAGCGGATCAAATCGCAGAACGGGTCGCCAACGAATTCGAGATTGATCGGGCGACCGCTTTGGAAGATGTCGAGCAGTTTCTGAAGGGCTTAGTCGAGGCCGGAATTGTCGAGGAGAACTAATTGGATTGCGCGGTTCAAGTGCTTAAGGGCAATGACGAGTTCCTGAAGCGTTTTCGAGACAGGATCAGGGCCGAGCGGACGCCTCTTTACGGCAGCCTGGAGTTGATTCGGACTTGTAACCTGCGATGCGCACATTGCTACCTGGGATCGCCAGCGGCTCGCCGGATACCCCTGCTGCCCACCGCGCGTTGGCTCGATTTGCTTGACGAGATCACGGAGGCCGGGTGCCTGTTCTTGCTGATCACTGGTGGCGAACCTCTGCTTCACCCGGATTTCGAGGCGATCTATCGCAAAGCGAAGGTCAACGGAATGTATGTCACCGTGTTCTGCAACGGCACCATGGTGACGCCAGAGGTTGTGTCCCTGTTTGTCGACTTGCCTCCTCAACTGGTTGAGATCACGGTATACGGGGCAAGTCCGGCTACCTATGAAGCGGTGACAGGCGATGCAAACAGTTTCGAGCAATGTCTTGCGGGGATAGACCTGTTGCGGAAAGCCGGCATTAACGTGAAGTTGAAAACCGTGTTGATGTCTCTGAATGAAGCCGATTTTGAAGAGCTCGAACGGCTGGCCGAGGGTCTCGGCCTGGGCTTCAGGTTTGACTCGATGATAACTGCGCAGTCTGACGGAGATCTATCGCCACTGGATCTGCGTCTCCCCCCTAGCCGGGCCGTGAAGAAGGAGTTTTCAACAGAGGCCCGACGAAACGGATGGAAGTCTCTTGTTTCGGATATCAACTTTTTGCCTCCGGGGGGCCAGAACCTTTACGACTGCGGGGCAGGCCTGTTCACGTTCCATGTTGACGCTGACGGGACGCTGCGGCCCTGCATGATGTCCCAGGATTACTGCTACGACCTGAAGGGAGGAGATTTTCGAACCGGCTGGGAAAATGCTTACAGGGACCTCGGCGACCGAAAAATGCCGCCCGGCTACCCCTGTAATAGCTGCGAGATACGCGCCGTCTGCAACTTTTGTCCCCCGGCGATGACAGTCGAAGACGGCGACCGCCCTCCGGTTTACTACTGCGAAATGGCGCAACAGAGGATTAAAGCCCTGAAGGAGATCAGTGCGAGGAGCGAGACATGAATAAGGAGGAACGCAGCCCACGCCGCCAGTACGAAAAACCTGAACTGCGGGTAATTCGGCTGGTGGAAGAGGAGATCATGGGGAAGTGCCGTGACGGCGCTGCTGGAAAGGGAATAACCAACTTCTGTTCCAGTTGCTCGAGCCAATATGGCCGGTCCTGATACCAGCCCGAAAACGCAACTTCGGTGCTGTACGGGATCCAGTGCCCGCGGCGAGCGGGGACTTAGGGGTCAAACCCTGGTCTCGCTCGGCGACACTCTGATTGCACTCGACTTCCCGGAAAGCATCACGTTCGAACCGCTTCGATCTCCCTACGAACTTTTTGGTCCGACGGGCCGGGAATGCTCACAGCTTGAGGTACGCATTCGACCTGGCGATACGCGGATGGAGGGTCCGCTGTTGTTCGACAGCGGTCAGGCCTGGTCCATCTCGCTCGAGGAACGCGGATATCTACTGGCCTCAGGTCCGCCCGGACGCGAGGAGGCCTTCGTGACCGCGCGTTTTGACCTGGACTCGGAAAAAGTTGATCTACGCTATAGCGATCGCCTGGCGCGGGAGTTTCGCGCACCCCACGAGCCGCTTGTCAATCCTTTTTCATACCCTGTCGACCGAGTTCTGCTGATGTATTTGCTGGCGGCACAAAAGGCGGTGGTGATGCATGCCGCGGCGGCGATTGACGAACGCGGGCGCGGTTTTCTCTTTCCTAGTGTCTCGGGCGCGGGAAAGAGCACCATTTCGCGTCTCCTGGCGGACCGGCCGGGGTGGCAGGTTCTTTGCGATGAGAGAATCATCGTTCGCCAGTCCGGTACCGGATTCCGAGTCTTCGGCGCCCCCTGGCCCGGGGAGGCCGGCATCGCAAACCCGGCCAGCGCACAACTCGACGCGGTACTGTTTCTGACGCACGCTTCCGAGAACCAATTGACGGAGGTTTCCATCGGCGAGGCGGTTTTGACCCTACTGTCGCTTTTCGCCGCCCCCTGGTACGACCCGCCAGTTTTCAACCGGCAGCTGACGTTGATCGAAGACCTTGTAACCAGCGTGCCCCTTTATCGTCTGTATTTTGCCCCGACACCTGAGGTCGCCGACCTGCTAGCCGGGATCTGACTCATCATCCGCGTAATCCGTGGGATCCTTACTACGCGCGGGGGATAGTACGCCCGCGGATAGCAAGGATTTCGCGGATTACGCGGATGACGACGGGGCATAGGCGCAAAAATGAGCGCCCGGCGCTACGACCGCGAGCCAGGAGAGCACGGGGTTTCGATACACCGCAAAAAACGCGGCACTCAACCGCCGTGCTCTCCCGGCCCGCTCCTAGTCCTGGGCTTGACCGGTATTCGTCGACTTCTCCACAACGGATCGCTCCTGCTTTCATTTTGAAGCGGGGTGTCTATAATGGACGAATATGAGGAAATGCCCACGTTGTAATGGGGAGGGGCATAGGTCTCAGTCTCGCGGATTCGTCGAGAAGCACGTTCTCAAGGTTTTACAGGTTCGGCCCTACCGATGCCGGGCATGTGGCCATCGTTTCTATCGATTTTCCGTTGGCAATTATCATCGGCCTCAACCTGCGCATCCGGCGAACGGCGTCTTAAGGGAGGGACGGCCCGAATCCCTTCCGAAGATCGTGGCGGAGCTCCGCGAGGCTGAAAGAATCATGGAATCCCAAAAGCGTTCTTCTTCGCGCGATCTCGGCGGAATTGGGGCGTAGGGTAACTCCTGAAGACGTGTAGAAAAAGAAACCGGTGGTTATCCGCGTTATCCGTGTTATTCGCGGGCCTGTACCCGCGGATAGCACGGATAACGCGGATTACGCGGATAACAAGGCCGGTTTTTCCCCGCTTCTCGTGCTATAGTAGGAGTCTCTTTGTGGGGCCAGTTGATGAGAAAATGTCCGCGGTGCGGGGGTGAGGCCCGCAAATCTCAGAGGCGTGGATTTGTCCAGAGCCGAATTCTAAAGCCGCTTAGAATACGTCGTTATCGTTGCCGTGAGTGCGGGGCTGCATTTTATCGGTTCTCGACCAAGAGTCATGAACTGACCGGCAGCGCGCTTTTCGAGTTCAAACAAACCCAAGACGGCAACGGGCAGTTTAAGGAACTGATAGACCAGATCCGCGAAAAGGAACGTGAGCTGGGCTTGGTCGAACCGAGGCGCCACACGACAGAGGAGCTTCGTGAACTGCGCGAGCGGGCACGTGCCCAGGGCCTGTCCGGCTCCCCGAGCAAACAGGAAACTCACGGGTAAGAACCGCCCGGGTTCTCAGTACTCGACTACCTCCACCCAGGTCCCGCGGTGTGTGACGCTCGCTCTGGACGCCTCGGCGGCCTTGTACTTCCGGGTCAGTAACTCCGTGTAAGCCTCTTTGAATTCCCTGGCATCGCGCTCCGTATCGAAGACAAAGCGCATGACGACAGCCTCCTCGCCCGCTTCATTTTCAAGCAACTCCGCGCAATCGCCGTCCCATCCGGCGGCAGCCTTTTCTGCCTGGGCGTCTCCCAGGAATTCCTTCACCAACAACTGCGTCGCAAACTCACCAAGAACGTTCGAATAGATCGACTTCCAACCGTCTCCGGGCAGGAGACTCGCTCCTTCCGGCGGGACCTCGGTGGGATAGTCCCGCTCGGTCATGTACTTTTCAGGGTGCAGGATCTGCTCGGTGGAATCGGGCAGGTCGGCGTAGATCTTCCCTACCTCGGCCCAGTCGTGAGCACGGCGATAGGCCTGGAAGAAAGTCAGGCCGGAGACATATGGGAAAATGACCGTCTCTTTCAGGTAGGCAGGAGCGGTTGCGTAGAGCTTGAACTCGTCTGCCTGCATCGACTGCGCCAGTCCCATGAACTGCCGCAAATCTGGCAGATTTACGAATGTCATACCCATCGGCTCGAGCATGTAATCAATCATGACAGCAACAGCCTCGCCCTCGAGCACCGCGGTCCGCGCCATCATTCGGTCATCGTTGCCCTTGATCCGCTTCAGAAATGGCCTGACGTCAAAATGCTGATCCTGGAGCGCGTGCGTCAGCTCATGAGCCATGATCGGCTTTTGGGATTCGGCCGAAAGCCAGTCGGCAATGTAAAACGTCTTGCGCTTGGGATCGTAGTAGCCGGCTACCTGCTCGGTCAGCAGGTTCATCGCGAACTCGTAGAGGTCCATGTCCTGGGGAATCAAACGAAGCTTCTTCAGGAAACGACCCTCGATTTCCAGTTCTTCAGGTTGGTACTCTTCCCTGATGCGCTCGGAGAGGTAGCGCCGGATTTCCTCCCGGCTCTTAACCCCCTTGGCCACCGACGCCTTCACTTCAAGACCACGAAGCTGGCTGACTTTGGCAAGGACTTCGTCGGCGATCTTGATGAGGGTGGAGTCATCGGTTGGAACCTGGAAGGCGAGCGCGAGAGTGGTGAAAAGCGCGGCCAGGAGGAGGAAAAGGGCACGAGCACTGCGTGTCGTCGATAGAAGTTTCTTTCTCAAAGCAGGATCCTTTTGTCGCCGGCGCGACGTGTGATTCGTTCCCGGTCCAGGTATTCCAGGTAGGGAATCGCATACTTGCGGCTGATGTTCAGGAGATCTTTGAAATCGGCCACCGTGAATGGATGGCCGGGTTGAAACGCTTGCCTTATCTGGTCCTTCAGCAACTGGACTTGTTCCGACAGAACTACGATATCAGAACTGATCCTGATCAGTTCCCGATTTTGGAGTAGGTAGTGATAGATGGCCCGTATATCCGCCCGTGGGTAAGGAAGCCGGGCGGCGAGGTCTTCGAAGGCGGGGGGCTGAAACCCGGCCTTCCCCACTTCGGCCAGGATGGCCTGACGCACTTTTTCCTGCTCGTCGCTCAGCCCGACCTGCACTCCGTACTCGAGCACATGGCCTCCCGAAACCGTAACCTGCTTGTCGTCCTGCAGGCGATCGAGCAAAAACTGCAAGTATGCCGGGGGACTGTTCGGGAGAAAACGTGTGCGCAGCTCTTCCCGGAGAACACCCGGCGAAAGAGGGTTGGCAATTCGAGCGGCCCGGACAAAATCAAGGATTTCAGACTTGAGCTGTTCGAATGCCTGGCGCTCCACTGCCAGGGGCGGATCGTGCGGGATGACTTCTATTTCAGCGGCCAGGTCTTTGAGAAGCGGCATAATGGCGTCGGGAAGCAGGCCCGTGCGCGCGATCAGTTCGGCGAGACTGGCGCCAATCTTCTTTTTCCGCCTGATCAGATAGAGTAGCAGCGCTTTTGCCCCATCCGTGTTATCCGTACGATCCGTCCTATCCGCGGGCAGCGCTCTCGCCGCAGATAAGGCGGATAGCGTGGATAACGCGGATGGCAAGTCGCGACGTGAGTGCTTCGGGGGCGCATTATCCAGGATAAGGCCGCCTCCTATTGTCCTCACCGGCGAATAGCTCCGGATAATGAAATGATCAAAGGGACAAGCGATCGTGGGGCAATCCAGGCGCAGCTGCGCCGGGCTTTCCTGGCCCGGCGCCAGTTCGGCCTGGCCCAGCAGGTATACGCGTCCGATAATCTCCGCGCTGCCATGATGGAAACGGACAGGAGCCCGATGCTTGAGCGCCTTTTGGGAGTCCCCGGGAAGCAAACGAAGCATCACATCAAAGGTCGCCGACG
>DAOTAI010000201.1:0-8918 GCA_035593865.1 Acidobacteriota bacterium | reverse complement strand
AAAAACCAGAGGATACGCTCGCTCTGATCTCATACACAACTTTCGACTATATCTCCTTTAACGACGTTTTCGGCCTGCGGGCCGCGCGGACCCTCTTTTAACTCGAATTCGACCGTTTGTCCTTCCTTTAGAGTCCTATAACCGTCCTCCTGGATTGCCGAATAGTGGACGAATACGTCCCTGTCGGAACCCTCATACTGAATAAATCCATAACCCTTAGCATTGTTAAACCATTTGACCTTTCCCGTCGTTCGCATCTTCACTCCCCCAAAAAGACTGAACTCCCCACGTTCATACTGCTAGGCTCTTTGTTTTGAAAGTGGATCCAGCGAGAATGAAACTACCGTGGGCAAACTTCAGAAGTACCCCCCCAAATCGACAGCTATTAGAATCGGAACTTGTCATTTAAGTCAAGTTATTTTTTTTCGACACTATACAGAACAGGCAATAGTGATTGCGGGTACAAAATTCTGGTAGTGACAATAACTTCAGGAAAACTGCGGAGATAACGGGTGAACTGCAGGGCTGAACGGGTCGAGGGTTAAAGGGGTTAATACCACGCGAATAAAGGGGTAATGGAAAGAGGGGGAAACGCTCAAGGAGACTTTCCGGACACGCCTTCATCCATGAGTCCCCTTGAGCTTGTTCCTTTTTTTCCTTTATTCCGAGCCAATTCGAAAATTCGGTTAAGGCCAGCGGTTTGATCCAGAACAGGCCGGGGCGAAGCCCCAGAAACCAGTCGTGGCCCAAGTTTCAGGGTTGAAGGTGCGACTCAGAGCCAACCAGTCTCTGAATCACGCTTACAGCACTGGAATTCGCCCCGAAGTGGCTTAACCGGCTTCCCCGGGCTTCCCCCCACGCTAACTTGAATCAGGCGTTTGGCCTTAAAGCCCCGAATTTTGCAATTGGCTCTTCCCTTACCCTTTATACCTCTACCCCTGTAGTTTTCCCTTTTACCCCTGCAGTTTCCCGGTTAGTCAGTGTCCTCAGCGTTTGCTAACATAGGGACTTCTTGGAAGGGAGAAGGCTCGTATGGTGATTCAAACCGCGCTCGTCAGTGTGTCGAACAAGGAAGGAGTAGTGGACTTCTGCCGAGAGCTCTCGGCTCTTGGCATCCGGATTCTCTCAACGGGGGGCACAGCCAGGCTCTTATCAGAGCAGGGAATCAAAGTCGATCGGGTCTCAGACTATACCGGTTTTCCGGAAATCCTGGGAGGGCGCGTTAAGACACTCCATCCCCGGATCCACGGTGGCATACTGGCGGTGCACGACGATCCCGCTCACCAGCAAGTCCTTCAAGAACATGGTATTGCCCCCATCGGTCTGGTGGTCGTGAATCTTTATCCCTTCGTCCAGACCATCGAACGGCCGGGCGTAACGCTAGCTGAAGCGATCGAACAGATCGACATCGGCGGGCCGAGCATGATTCGCGCCGCGGCCAAGAACTCACGGTTTGTGACCGTGGTGGTGGATCCTTCCGATTATCCCAAGGTCGTCGCCCAGTTGAAGGTCAACGGTTGCCAGACATCGCCCGAGGAGCGTCTCCGTCTGTCGCGCAAGGCGTTTGAACACACCAGTGCCTATGACAGCGCCATCGCCGCTTACCTGAGGCAACAGGAGTCCGAACAGGAAGGCGCCGCCCAGACATTTCCTGCGGCGATTTCACTCCAGTTGGTCAAGCGCCAGGATCTGCGCTACGGCGAGAACCCTCACCAGCGGGCAGCGCTTTATTCGTCTGGTCAGCCCAGCGGGCTGGTGGCGGCAAAACAATTGCAGGGCAAAGAGCTTTCCTTCAACAACTATGTGGATTTGCAGGCGGCTATGAGCCTCGCCGCGGAGTTCGACGAACCGTTCTGCGCGATTATCAAACACACGAATCCGTGCGGGGCTGCCGAAGGCGCGACACTCGCCGAGGCCTATGAAAGGGCCCTGGAATGTGACCCGGTCTCTGCCTTCGGATCGGTCATTGGTTTCAATCGCAGCGTCGATTCAGCGACCGCTGAGCTGCTTGCCTCATTATTTGTGGAAGCCATCATTGCCCCCGGTTACGACGCTGAGGCGCTCGAGATCTTCGCGAAGAAGAAAAACCTCCGGCTAATGGAGATGCCAACTCTGCAATCCGAATCGGTCGAATACGATTTCAAGAAGATTGCCGGCGGTTTTCTAGTCCAGGATCAAGACCTCCACTATCTGAACGAGAGAGATCTGAAGATTGTCAGCGAGCGGAAGCCCGAGCCGGACGAGATCGGTGACCTGCTCTTCGCTTGGAAGATCGCCAAGCACGTGAAGTCCAACGCCATTGTTTACGCTAAAGAGAGGCGGACGGTGGGAGTCGGCGCCGGCCAGATGAGTCGGGTCGATTCTGCCAGGATCGCGGCCGAGAAGGCGAGAGTGCCGCTGGCCGGTGCGGTTATGGGGAGCGATGCGTTCTTTCCCTTCCGTGACGGCATCGATGAAGCGGCAAAATCGGGTATCAGGGCGGTTATTCAGCCCGGCGGATCGGTTCGTGACGAAGAGGTGATTCAGGCGGTCAACGAACACGGAATGGCGATGGTGCTGACCGGAATCAGGCATTTCAAACACTAGGAAGCCTATGCTGCTTGTCGTCGATATCGGCAATACCAACACGGTCCTTGGGGTATTTCAAGAGAAGAAACTCATCCGCTCGTGGCGCGTCCGAACCTTGAAGGACCGGACAGTCGACGAATACGGAATCCTATGCAAGAACCTCTTTGCCCTGGAGGGGTTGAACCTCAGTGACATCGATGATGTGGTGGCTTCGTGCGTCGTTCCTCCCGTCGAAGACCGCATCGTCAGGCTTTTCAGGAAGTATTTCGGGCGGGAAGTGCTTTTTGTTGACCCCGCCAAACAAAGCGTTATACCGGTTCTGTATAACCCGCCATCCGACGTTGGCGCGGATCGGATTGTGAACGGGCTGGCAGCGTTTGAATTGGTCCGCGGCCCGGCCATCGTCGTGGATTTTGGCACTGCGACTACGTTCGATGCCATCACAGGCCGGGGCGAATATGTCGGAGGCGTGATTGCGCCCGGAGTTCGAATTTCGGCGGATGCGTTGTTTGCCCGCGCGGCAAAACTTCCACGAATCGAAATCAAGGAACCGTCGCAGGTTATCGGGAATTGCACAGTTGGCGCGATGCAATCGGGGCTTTTTTACGGCTACGTGGCGCTCGTTGAGGGCGTCTTGAACAGGATGAAGAAAGAGATGGGAAGCGCTTCCGTCATTGCTACCGGCGGGCTCGCTCCCCTGATCGCTCACCGTGCGGCAGGTATTGACCGAATTGAGGAAGATCTGACCCTGCTGGGCCTTCGTCTCTTTTTTGAGCGGCATCGAGGTTAAGGAAATACTTTAACTGCTTTCCCCTGAGCTTGAGAAACTACTTTAACTATTTCACCGAAATCGAAGAACATTTCGTTCGAAAACGAGGCAAGAATCTGCTTGTTTCTCCTCTTGACTGGTGCCTGATAGAGGTCTGGAGGGAGAGCGGGGTTCCCCTGCAGGTGGTTCTCAGGGGCATTGACCGGAGTTTCGACACTGCGCTTCGTCGTCACAAGAAGGTCCCGAGCACTCTCTTCTACTGTCATCAGGCGATCATGGAGGCCTTCGAGGAGTATCGTGTGGCAATGGCGGGACGAACCGAGGAAGAAGAAGACGGGGCTTGCGGCTCGGCGCCTGAGGCGCCGGCCGACTCCGGAATCGTCACGCACCTGGAGCTTTTTCTCGCCGAGGTTGAGCGAATCAACGATCCCGGGTGCGCTCGAGTCATAACCCGCTTAGGCCAGCTGTGCGCTGAAGCTAAGAAACGGCCGGAAATGGATCCCGGCGAGCTCGAGCGGGAACTGACGGACCTCCAGGCGGTTTTGGCCGATCTGTTTGCTGAAAGGCTGGAGGCGTCCCGCCTCCGAGAAATCAAGGCGGAAGTGAAGGAACAAACCAAGATCTACAAAAAACATCTGTCGAAAGAGATGTATGAACGCCTCAGGCAGCGTTATCTGCAACGGAAGCTGCTGGCCGAGCATGGGCTGCCCGAACTGACGTTGCTTGCGTGAGAAAGCGAGAAGCCAGAAGGGAAAAGCAAGAAGCCAGAAGCCAGGAGCCAGAAGCCAGAAGGGAAAAGCCAGAAGCCAGAACCCAGAAGCCAGGAGTCAAAAGGCAGAACTCAGGAGCAAAAGCCAGAAGTTAAGAGTCTTCATCGTGGGCGGATTCTCTAACCTCCGGAGTCCGGCGACATCTTCCGGCTCCTGGCTCCTTGCTTCTGGCTTCTCGCTTTTTGCTCTGGCTTCTGGCTTCTTGCTTCTGGCTTCTTCATTTCAGCAGTTCGAACTGGCGCGCGGTGCTCGAATATCGGCTGATTGACCAATACTCCTTACCGTCTGTCTCAATTCGAAGGGTACCCAGCGTGGACGTGCAATAGGCGCTCACACCGAGCTGGGATAGGCGTTCCAGCGTATGTGGCGAGGGGTGGCCGAAAGGGCTTTTTCTTCCCGCCGAGATTACAGCCGCCTGCGGATAGGCGGCTCGCAGCCACTGGAAGGAGTTGCTGTGGCGGCTGCCGTGGTGCGCCAGCTTTAAGATTGTGACTTCGTCGATGCCCGGGGCAAGCCGGACTTCTACGTCGTGTTCGATATCACCGGGAAACAGCATGGTGAAATCCCGGTAACGAAGGAGCATGACCAGGGATCGGTCGTTGGTGTTGCCGATTGCCCGCGGATCGGGTCCCGGATGCAAGATCAGGTGCTCGACCCCCGAGATCTCGAAAACGTCGCCTGCCTTGAGTTGTCGAGTCCGCTGGCCGCGGTATGTTTCCTCCCACTCTGCGAAATAGAGCAGGGAAATGGGAAACGCCGACCTTATAAATCGATATCCGCCGGTGTGATCCGCATGTGAATGAGTCAATAGGAGATAATTCAGACTACGACAGCGTTCCTCCCAGAGATAGCGCGAAACAACGCGCTGACCAATGAAATCAAGACTCTTGTCGCTGCCGAAAAGCGATCCCCCGGTGTCGATCAGGGCATCTTCTCCGCCGGGATAGCGCAGATGAATCGACTCAGACTGCCCGACATCCAAGAGCGTGATGACCAGCCGGTCGGGTGTGTGCGAAGCTCCGGCCAGAGTCAAAATGGCATACAATCCGAGTGGCGCCAGAAAAGCAAGGCTTTTCCAGCGCCCTTTCAGCAGAAGAAAGGCGCACGGGAAGAGAATCAGATAGCACGCGGTTTCCAGAACAGACGGATGACGTAAATACTCGATCCAAACCCATTTTGAGAACCAGTCGACCCATTCCAGAAGAACATCGCCATACCAGCCAATTGCCGCGGCCAGAGGCGATGAACACTCAAGCCAGAAGGTCAGGAACAGGACCAGGCAAAGTGGAACGGCCAGCGCGAAGAGCGGAACCATAATCAGGTTCGACAAAGTCTGAGTCCACACCCAGAGGTTCGAATAGTAAACGCAGACGGGCAGCAGCAGGACAGGGACAAACAAGCTGCACAGCGCAAGGTCCGCGAAGTATTTGGCGAGCCATCCCACCACGCGGGAGGCAGGAACGGAGACCCGGCGCGGAAAGAAATTCATGCGTTCCTCCAACAAAAAGCGAGTCCAGCGCCGGATGCGATATTCGGGCGCCCGGACAACGCAAACCTGATCGGAGAACACCTGCCCGGCGCCGCCGGCGATGATTGTGAGCGGTTTCTGGTAGGGAAGGACAAACAAACCGATGGCAACCAAAGACAGATAGGTCAACTGAAAACTAGAACTGTTGACACAAGGTGGATGCCAGGCCATGAGCAGCAGCGCCGAACACCCCAAGCCGTTGAGGAACTGTCGTCCAAGACCGGAGCTCATCAGCAGGTAAAGGAGAGTGGCCATGATCCCGGATCGGAGGACCGGCGCCCCGCCGCCGACAATCAGAATGTACGACCATACTCCGGCAAGCGTGGCTGCCTTTCCGGCAAGCCCGAACCAGCGAAAGAAAAAGTGGAGGCTGAGTAGCACGAGTGACACGTGGGAGCCGGAGACCACAAAAATGTGAAGAATCCCCAGCCGCTTCAATGCCTCCGTATCGATTTCCTGCAGGGACTTGGAACGTCCCAGAAAGAGGCTCAGAAGAAACTGCACCTGCCTGGGCTCGAGTTTATCTCGACAATACTGTTCAAAGGCGGCCACATAGTCAAACAGGGGACGGAGCCAACTCCAGCGAGAATGGAAACCCACGTAATGAATTTGCAGTGGAGACTTCAGCCGCACGACGTGAGGGATACCGAGCTGCCAGAGGTACTCCCGATAATCAAGTACTCCCGGGGTTTCATAGTACTGAGGAGGTTCCAGAAACGATTCAAATCGAATGATGTCCGCGTAACGGAGATATTGGAGGCTTTCGACCGGGCTCTTTCGAACGTATACGGCAATACGTCCGCGATAGTCAGGAATCGTGTTTCCGCCCTGCATCAGGCTGAGGGGGGTGACTTCGAAGTAGTCAAAATCATCGGCAACCTGTAGCGGGCCCGAAATCCAGCCGACCACTTCGACCGGCGCCTGTGAATCGATTGTGTCGGCGGGCCGGTTTGTTGGAACGGAAAGCACGATCAGCAGGAACGCGAGCAGTGCTAGTACGCAACAAGGGTTCAGCAGGCAAAAGTGAAAAATCGCATAGGCAATTGAGCGCACGAGATTCTCCGATATGTACTAACGGAGAATTTGGAAAATCTACGAAGGAAAATTTCCGAAATTGGTTCGAGGGGGACGATTTCGCCTCCCCCTCGACCGCGAGCCAGGAGAGCACGGGGTTTCGATACACCGCGCTACAAGACAGCGCGGCACTCAACCGCCGTGCTCTCCCGGCCCGCTCTCAGTCCCGGGCTTGACCGGTAATCGCCCACTCTCCATTTGGCCCACTGTTCTGTCCGGGGGATGGAAACGAACAGAAAAGCCGTCCCACTCTGAAGAGCGGAGGAAAAACCCCTCGCACCCTTATGATTGTGCGGGACTGCATCTCTCCCATTTCCGGGGGTATTCGCTAAGAAACGCTCCACCCCCGGCTGCTTTCCTTGCACACCTCCCGCGTGCTCAAGCCTTTGGCCGAAAAATCTGGTTTTTGCGATTGGCGCAAACTGGCGGTACGTTTTGAGCGAGATGGCTACTTGCAGGCCCCTCTGATTCTGTCCTGGTGTGCAATCATCAATTAATCGACCCTGGAGGGGACCAGGCGTACTGCTCGCGGTGACGGACCACGGCCATCGGCTGGGAGCAAGCCACTCTAATGTGGCGGAACCTCTTATCGGAGTGAGCGGGAGGACGGAAGGTCAGCAAGTATTGAGTTTTAAGCTCGCGGGCCAGCTCCTCATAGTTGTCTTTAAGATCACTGAGCTTTCGGGGATACAAGACACGTCCGCCGGTTGATTCTGACAGATGCTCCATGGCAGCTTCCTTCTCACGGAAGTAGAGCTCCACGAAGTCTTCGTCATCGTTCAAAATGTTCTTCATCACCTGGTTGAGGAACTCGACGCGCGTCTCGCGCTGGATCTGAGGCAAGACAAGCCGGGTGCGGCTCACGATATAAAGTGCGATGTCCGATTCGATCAATTGTCGAAGGACAGTATCGAAACTGGTCAGGCTTTCGTTGTCCACGCCGTCGGTGAGAAGGATGATCGCCTTTTTCCCGGGGACTCCTCGAAACCGGGTCTTCCCCACCTGGGCGAGGGCGTCAAAAAGCGCCGTTCTGTAACCTGCTTCGGCCTTCTTAAGGCTTTTTCTGATCTTTCGCGGGTCGTTCGTCCAATCCTGGAGGAGGTCAACCTCATCCGAGAAACTCATTACGGCGATGCGGTCTTCCTTATCGAAAGCTTTTGAAAACGAGACGGCGGCCTCCTTGATGTCCTCAAGCTCTTCGCGGACGCTCCCGCTCATGTCGAGCAGCAGGACGACATGCAAAGGACTCTTGTCGAGGACAAAGTTATCGATAGTCCGCTCTTCCCCTTCATCAAAAACCCTGAAGTGGCGCGGACCCAGATCGGGAATCAACCTTCCGTGAGAATCGGAGACAGTAACTGGAACCTTGATAAAGGAGGCTTCAACCCGAAAACGCGGCGGCGCTTGTTGTGCGAATCCTGGCGCTGGAAGCGCGACAGCCAGGATCAACAAAGCCGCGAGAAGCACCGGCATAGGCTCAATTATAGCACCCGGAAGGTCGGAGGGCGGGGCAGGGGGCCGGACGGGCGGTGCATTTCGTGTCATTGGCAGGTGTGCAGAGCTGAGCCTGAAGCGGAGCGTATTACAGCGGAGCGACCCGGCTTGTACCGCTGAGAAGAAGAATGAGCGCTTGACCTGTCAGGGCTTTGGTCTGCAGCGGCCGAAGAAAAGCGGGTGAAATCCAAAGGTCAACTTCCTCAACGGTACGGGCCGGTCCCGGCCCTAATGCTTCGCCAGCGTCCCCATTTCGACCGTTTGGATTTTTTCTTCTGACTGGAGGTCCGTCAGGACCGACACGTGACTGGCAGCTGAGCCCAAAGCGGCAAAAGTGCCTTTTGCCGGCAGACACTGACAGGTGAGGAGGCGGTGCAGGAGTTCACGTGCCGGTCCTACGGACCTGGGTCTTAAGCCTTGTCGTCTCTATAAACGTGTCGGTCCTGACGGACCTCTGATGTGACCGCGACCGGCGTGATGGTGGTCAGGGAGCAGGACGACAGGTCTGGACGCGCTCGAAGTTGACGAAAATACGGAATCGCCTAAAGTGGCAATGCGCTCCTGCAAAAGGCTGAAATTAAGATGCTTAGTCCTCTTCAGGAAACGGCATTCTCGCGCGCTTGTAAGAGATTGATAAATAAAGGCTGGAATTTCGTGTTCGTAGTCCCGGCTTTAGCCGGGCCTTAAAGCGGTCAGATATCAACAGTTGACCGCT
>DAOTAI010000200.1:3341-8941 GCA_035593865.1 Acidobacteriota bacterium | reverse complement strand
CAGCAGTTCGGCTGTCTCGATCAGCTACGTTGCCGTCGAACTGGCGAAGAAGATACTCGGAGAACTCACCAGCCGCTCCATCTTGATAATCGGAGCAGGCAAAATGAGCGAATTGGCAGTAAAAAGCCTGATGAAATCGGGGATTTCCAGGGTCTTTGTAACCAACCGGACGCCGGCCAAGGCCGAGGAATTGGCCGCGAAGTTCGGCGGGACTCCTCTCCCATTCGCGGAGATGTTCTCTTGCCTCGCACAAGTTGATATCGCCATCGTGTCAACCTCTGCCGATGGTTACGTTCTGCATAAGCCGGAAATGCAGCAATTGATTCGGCGACGCAAGTATCGCCCCCTTTTCCTGATCGACATTGCCGTGCCCCGCAATGTCGATCCGGCAGTCAATGATATCGAAGAAATCTTTCTGTACGATATCGACGACATGCAGGCGGTCATTCACGCCAACATGGAAGAACGCCGCCGGGAGGCGGAATCGGCCGAAGCGATTGTCGCGGAGGAAGTAGAAGCATACGTTCGCCGCACCGCCAGCAGACAAACCGGCAGCTTAGTCGCCGAACTCCGCCGTCGTCTCGAGGAAATCTGCCTTACGGAATTGGAAAAGAACCGTAACGCCTTCAGCGCCAAGGAATACGAGCGAGTAGAAAGAATGCTGCGGACCACTGCCCACCGCCTGGCGCACCCCTTTATCCTGCACCTCAAGAATCTCGACGGAGATCCACGCCAATACGAGCACGAGGTTGAACTCATAAAGAAAATGTTCCAAATCAAAGAGAAAGAATGAAACCCCTTATCATCGGCTCGCGCGGAAGCCGGCTGGCCCTCTGGCAATCCAACTTCATAAGAGAAGGAATTCAGCGAAAATACCCCGACCTCCAGGTCGAAATCGCCATCATCAAAACCACCGGCGATAAGATCAGCGAAACCGGGCTTGGCGGGCTCTCCGGCACCGGAAAAGGCGTCTTCATTAAAGAGATCGAAGAGGCCTTACTTCGGGAAGATGTAGATCTCGCCGTTCACAGCCTGAAAGATGTTCCGACGGAGCTCGCGCCCCAGTTCACTCTTGCGGCCATACCTCCTCGCGCGGACGTTCGCGATGCCCTGGTCGCCGAACCGAACCTCGCCAGCTGGCAGGACCTCCCTCCGGGAGCAAGACTCGGGACGAGTTCACTTCGAAGAACCGTCCAGTTGAGGCTCCTGCGCAAAGACTTCGAAATTCATACCTTGCGCGGAAACGTCGACACCCGCATTCGGAAAAGAATCGAGCTCGGTTTGGATGGCGTCGTCCTGGCAGCGGCCGGCCTCGCGCGACTGGGCTTGGAGCGCCATGTTGCCTGCTTTTTTCCGCCTGAACTTATGGTGCCAGCGGTCGGCCAAGGCGCTCTGGCCGTGGAAACCCGGACAGACGACGAACGGGTCCGGGCAGCAGTCGCGCACCTGGATGATCCCGCCACCCGTCTCTGCACAGATGCCGAGAGGTTATTTCTAAAGAGGATGGGCGGCGGCTGCCAAGTTCCGATGGGTGCGCATGCCGAGATTAAGAACGGAACCGCCCGCTTTACTGCGCTGCTCGCCAGCCCAACGGGCGCTGACGTTATCCGTCATACGTATGAAGGAAAGCCGGCACATTTGCCTGAACTCGCAGAGAAGACCGTCGAATACCTGCTCTCCCACGGAGCCGAGCGGATTTTGAAAGAAATTCAGCCGTGATGACCCAAGACAAGCCCTTGGCGGGCCGGACCATTTTGATCACCCGCACCAAATCGCAATCAAAGGAATTCCGGGAACTCTTGGAAGCGGCCGGAGCCAGGGTCCTGGAGGCCCCGGCAATCGAAATCAGACCCCGCATGAGCCGGCAGCTCGACGAAGCGATTTTCCGACTCGAAAGCTACGACTGGTTGCTTCTGACCAGCGCCAACGCTGCCGCCATATTTGCCGATCAGGTCGCTCATCTGCGCCCCGAACTCCGGCCTGAAAACCTCCAGCGTCCACAACTATGCACCATCGGTCCGGCAACCGCGCAAATGATCGAGAATTACGGGTATCGTGTGAGCTTGATCCCCGGCGTGTTTCAGGCCGAAGGTGTGATCGAGGAATTTGTTCGAGCCCACCAGGGTGGAATTGCGGGATTGAGGATCCTGCTTCCCCGCGCCGCTCGTGCACGAGAAATCCTTCCCGCCGAGTTGAGACGCCTGGGAGCAGTCGTAGACCTGATCCCCGTCTACGACACCGTTATTCCCGATGATGCGGCGCCGAAATTCGCAGAGTTGCTTGGCAGCGGCAAGATCGATCTAATCACCTTCACCAGTTCCTCAACCGTTCACAACTTCGTGCAGGCGGCTGGCTCAACGACTGATCTTTCCCGGTTCACCTACGCGGCTATCGGCCCGGTCACCTCCTCAACGGCAGCAGAATATGGGTTGCAGGTCTCCATCCTCCCCATGAACTGGACAGTGCCCGATCTGGCGCGGGCCATCATGGCGTATTTCGAGGAACAGCAAGGAAGGCAGGGACTCCAAGGGCAATGAAGAAGGGGCCCTTTGGAGTCCCTTGAACCGGGCTAGAAGATGACTTTCAGACCCAGCTGAACGATCCGCTGAAATGGCGCCTGACCCAGGCTTCCGCTCAGCGAAGTCTCATTCAGGAACTGCGGTGTACCGGGAGTAACGTAGCCGGTCAGAGCGGTAGCCGGATCCTGTGAAATGAAAGTCCCTGACGCGATGGCCGATCCGCTGCCGAAGGAATAGCTGGGGTGGTTGAACGCGTTCCACAGTTCCGCCCGGAACTGAATCTTGGCGCCTTCAGCCGGCAAGCCGAACTCTTTGAAGACAGCCAGGTTCCAGTTGTTGATTCCGGGCCCCAACTCGACATTGCGACCAGCCAGACCCAAACCCGGCCCGGGAACGGCGCCGGTTCCGCCGCGGATGTACTCGGCATTGGGATCCTGAGCCACATACCCTACGACAAACGGCGCAAAATCCGCATCAGGAGGCGAACCCGCAGGCAGGCAGCCGGAGCCGGCTGCGGCGATAAACGTGCCTCCCGCTCCACGGCACACGAAGTTGAAACCGGTGCCGGTGTCATCAATCCCGCCAGGATTCACGAACGCAGTGTCTCCAGCCGTATCAAAGTCTCCGTTGATATCGGAAAACGAGATAACGCTCACCGGTTGACCGGTCTCTGCCAGGTAGGTTCCGTTCAACTGCCAGCCGCCGAGAATATTCGCCAGAACCGGATTCATATTCGAGAAGATTGGCACCTGGTAGAGCCAGGAAATGGCGAACTTGTGTTCGCGGTGAAGGCCGGAGAGTCCCTTTCCCTGGAAGATATCGAGGTGATTAAAGGGACGCCTCGGGTTCACAAAACTCGTGAACAGGTCGTTTTCAATCAGGTCGATCGTGCGGCTCCAGGTGTAACTGGCCTGGAAGGAGAGATTGTTAGTGAAACGCTTCTCTACCCGCCCTGAAGCCCCGTGGTACCAGGATTGCCCATCGGGAGTGAACTGCGTCAACACACCGCCGAAGCCGTACGGTTCCAGTAAAAGGGCCCGGGAGCCCTGGAAGTCGGCCAACGTCGGGGAAGTCGCCAGATCCGCGCCAAGAGCGTCCGCCTCGGTCAGGAACATGGGCAACCGGTTCGGATTGGGAACACCGGCGCTCAGCCAACGCTGAATCGGCAGGTGGACAGCCTTGGTGCCAACATACCGGGCTTCAAACAGGTAGTCCGAGAACAGCTGCTGCTGGAGCGACAATGTCCAGGTGTAAGTCTCGGGAACTAGCTCTTGGTGCGGCAGGAAGGCCGCGGTGGCGGCACGCGCAATCAGAGGATCGGTGAAAGTATCAGTCGGGAGCACCGGCAGCAGCGCCCCGCCTTCCAGAAACCCAGTTGTCAGGAACCTGATGTCCCCGCCTAAGGGATCTCCGCCGGGTGCCAGCGCGCACCAGGCGGGACTCGGGGACAACAGACAGGCATTCGTTTCCCGGTTCTCGGCTTGGAATTGCGGCGGGAGCTGCAGCAGCGGCAGGTTGCCGTAGACGACGTCGTGCGCAATACCGGCACCGACGCGTATGGCGGTCCTGCCGTCGCCGAAAACATCCCAGGCCAGACCTATTCTCGGAGCAAAATTGTTTCGATCACTGCGGGGCGGTCTGAAGATGACCTGCTCCCCGACGTGCGCGAGTAAAGTCTGCTGATGCTCTGGAGACAGCGTATCGAAGATTCTCTGACCGACCAATGTCGGATCAAGTCCCAGAAACTCGACCATTTGCGGCGTGTAGACTTCGTTCCTGATCGAACCGATATTGGCAAGGCCGTTCAGAAGTTGCAACTCGTTGTCGCGAGCCGATTGAGAAAACTCGTACCGCATCCCCAGCTCGAGAGTGAGCCGAGGGTGAACTTTCCAGTTGTCTTGGATAAACCCGTAGATCGCGGCTCGGTTGGCGGAAAACAAATCGGTCCCCACCCCCCTGATCGCCACCTGTGAAGGGAACGTATCACGAACAAAGGCGTCCAGCGTTGGCCAGTTGTATTCGCCACGTGAACGCGGCAGAAACTGACTTCGGGAAATGTAATCTCTGAACTCGCCACCAAATTTGAAGGTGTGAGCACCCGTGATCCATGTGATGTTGTTCGTCACCTGGTAGATGTTGTCGGACCCCCCCTGCGGGAGATTACTGTCAGGCCCGATAAACAGGCTCAGCTCATTGATTCCATAGTTGCCGAAGACGTCGGCCTCGCCGGGTGCGGGGGGCAGATTTACCGGGAAGTCCGAAACCGCCCGAACGAACCCCAGCCGGAATTCGTTCACCAGTGTCGGACGAGCCGTCCAAACGTCACTGAAAGTGAACCTCCTGGTGTCGAACACAACGCCGTTGTTGAATGCCTCAACTGGCAGCTCACCTGCCTCGATCGCCCGATTTCTGCTGTAATGAAACCGACCGGCCAAGCGATGATTGGCCGTCTGGTAGTCAGTAGTGATCAGAAAGAGGTGAGTTCGGTCATAGTTGGGGCTGGTGGCAGAAAACTGACCGAATTCAATCGGTACTTGCTGGCCTGTTGCCTCGTTCGTCACATTGAAGGTGCTGGTCGGAGCACCGGCGACGGGGACGTGTTGCCTCAGAAGTCCGACGTTTAGCGGACTAATCCCGGAGGCTGGATCCGCAGCCAGCGCCTCCAGCGTCGAAAGCCCCGCCTCGGTGGGTACGGCGATCGCTCCCGACGGCGCACCGGCCAGAGTCAGGTTACGATACTCAACCGAACCGAACAGAAACCACTTGTCCCGTACCAAGGGTCCGCCCAGCTGACCTCCAAACCGGTTATAGTCATAACGTGGTTTATCCGCGCCCGCCTCGGTTACGGCCCGTGTCGTATTGTCGAGCGAATTCAGATTCCGATTTTGACTATACCACCAGGCCCGGCCATGAAGCTCGTTGGTTCCCGATTTCGTGGTCGTAATAAACTGTCCACCGGTCGAGTGCCCATACTCGGCGCTGAATTGATTGGTGAGGAGTGTGAACTCTTCGATCGCATCCTGAATGACAGGGGACAGCGAACCGGTAACGCTCGGATCGTTATTGTCCACCCCATCAACC
>DAOTAI010000200.1:0-3331 GCA_035593865.1 Acidobacteriota bacterium | reverse complement strand
AGTTGTTGTTGCGCGGCCGGTTGCCTCCAATGGCCCCGCCTTCGCCCGCCACTCCACCGGGCATGCTGGTTGTTCCGGGGGCAATGACGGCCAGGTTGATCGGGTCGCCACTCAAAGCGGGAATGGGAAGGTCGGCAACGTTCTTGGTCGTATAGCCTTCCAGCTGCGGAGAGGTCGTATTAACCATGTCGCTGCCCGCTTCAACCTGCACAACTTCTGCTACGCCCCCGACTTCGAGCGTCATCGTTACGTCGACATTTTGATTGGCGCGGACCTCGATGTTCTGGCGCACAGCTTTCTTAAATCCGGTCAGCTCGACCGAGAGCGTGTAAGGTCCGATGGCCAAGTTGGGAAAACTGAAAGTGCCGACTTCTGTCGTCACCTGACTGCGCACCGCTCCGGTCTCCTGGTTGCTCAGGGTCACCGTCGCCCCCGGTACGATCTGACCGGTTTGATCGATGACCTTACCATTGATCGTCCCGAAGAGGCCCTGAGCGGAGACATGACTGCAAGTGAGCAGCACCGCAAGCAAACTTCCAAAAAACAGACGCGTTCTACTCACGCTTTTCTCCTTCCTTTTTGGGAACACGCAATCCGGGGAACTTGATCCTGTCCGGATCAGCCTCCGGTGTCCTCGGCGTATTGAGTCCGCCGACGAGAGAGTTAGTTATTAACAAGGTAGGCAATATGCATTCCAGTGTTTACGCGCTCCTCTAACCAGCTCAGCAGCATATATTTGGGACAAGAACAAGACCGAAAACCGCTAAATCCACGTCCAAAATCTTGAATATTTGTTCAAAATATTGGTGCTCGACGTTTGGGGCGAAACCGGCGGGCGATGTTCAGCGATCAGAAGCAGTAATAAGCACGAATCGGAAATCCATCACGTTTGTCCGGGTGGGGCCGGTCATGATGAGATCGTCGAGAGGTTTAAAGAAGTTGTAAGAGTCGTTGCGTGCCAGATAATCATCGACGGACAAGCCGAGAGCGCGTGCGCGAGACACCGACTGCGGGTCAGCGATTGCCCCTGCCGCATCGGTCGGTCCGTCTGTCCCGTCCGAGCCAAGGCTTGCGAATAGAACATTTCGATGAGCCCATCCTGCGATTTCACGAGCACAGCACAGGACAAACTCCTGGTTCCGGCCTCCCTTCCCTGGGCCCCGGACCTTAACCGTTGTTTCACCGCCAGAGATCAGGCAGCAGGGCGCCGGCAGCGGATTTCCGGTTGCCAGAACCTCGCGCGCAAGCGCGACGTGCATCTTGGCGACATCGGCTGTGTTCCCTTCGATCGATGAGGACAGAATGAGTGGTGCAATTCCGAGTTCTCGACTTTTGTGAGCCGCGGCCTCCAGTCCAAGAAAGTTGCTTCCGACGATGACGTTTTGAACCTTCTCAGTGCTCCGGCTTCCGGGTTTCACGGTCTCGGGCGCCGCCTCGTCGCCGCAGCGCCCACGTTCCAAGTAGCTGCGCACACGAGGGGGCACCTGCGCCAGCAGCCCATAAGCTGAAAGCACCTGAAGGGCGTCGGCGAAGGTTGTCGGATCCGGCACTGTGGCACCCGAAGCGATCGTGCTCATATCGTCTCCCACAACATCGGAAAGCATGAGGGAGAGAACCGTCGCCCCGTGCGCATGGTCCAGCAGCCACCCGCCTTTGATCCGGCTCAGATGCTTGCGGACGCAATTCATTTCGTGGATGGTGGCTCCTGAATTCAGAAGAAGGGACGTTGTCTGCTTTTTATCCGCAAGTGTTACGCCGGGAACCGGGGCGGGTGCAAGGGCCGAACCGCCGCCCGAGATGAGCACCAGGAGAAGATCATCGGCCGACAAGTTGCTATCGAGCAGCGCCAGTAAAGCTTCCGCACCTGCCTGGCCCGCCTGGTCAGGCTCGGGGTGTCCGGATTCCACCACGCGCGTCTTCAGCAACGAGCCGCCATGCCCGTATTTGACGATGATCAGCCCTGCATCAAGCCGATCGTTCAGGATCTCTTCCACGGCGCGGGCCATCGGTACCCCAGCCTTTCCGAAACCGACAAGGAACACTTTTCGAAAGGTGGACAGCGGGTAGGAGCGTCCGTCCAGGTGCAGGATATCCCCTTCCCGGCGTAGAAAGCGCCGGACTGCCGCTTCCGGGTCAACCGCGCGCAACCCGGCTTCGTAAATCTGGCGGATGGTTTCTCTGAGTTCTGCGGCTGGTCGGTTCACACCTGCATTGTATAGCGCAAACGGACGAACTGGCGACTTTCGTTTACCACATCGAACAGAGCGGGAGCACAGCGTTTTTTTCAGCGGAGCAACCCGGCTCGTGCCATGGGGACACCTCTCGATCCCAGCTCTATTCGGTTGATCGTTACTCTGCTTAGAGGAGCACTACCGCTCGTCGAGCTTGAGCCGGATCATCTCGTTCTTCTTGTCCCAGTCCGGGTGGCTGCGGATATACAGATAACGGCAATATCCGACCACTACGCCAACTGCTCCGGTGACCAGTAAGAAGGCAAGCGTACCTAGGATCGCCCTTGTAATGACGCCAAGGAAGCCAAGAGTCTCGCGGTCATCCTCCGGCTTATCCTCGATCCATTTCACCTTCGCTTTGTAGTTGAGGCGCCCGAGAAGCCGAGTTGCATCCTCCTCCGATCCCACCACCATGCCAATCAGAGGGCCGGATCTTTTCAGATAAACACCCGGGCCGAAATACGAAGAAAGGGCGTCTTGGATCTTCAGAGAGTACTTCTGCGCCACTCCCGGAGTCGGATAAGCAATCAGAAACATCGGCGTACCGGTGGGGCTGTAGCGGCCAAAACCGACTTCTATGTGATCCCCGAAACCCATGACCGGAACCAGCGGTTCAGGGAAATCCGGATTCAAAGCCAAGCCATTCCTGCCCAGGTAGAACTCGACCGATTCCGAGCGAAGCTCTTCCACGGGAAGGTGTGCGACAGCGACCGGTAGCACGTTTACAGGCGGAATAGCATCGAGCAGAGCTCGCATGAGCTGTTCCAGTCTCTCCTTGTCCGCCTCGGCATCCGTCTGCCTGATATGCAGAAAATAGTTGTTGCGCCAGAAGATTACATCCTGTCCCGCATGGCGGTGTTCGACCGGAACATTCAATCGGCCAGGCAGCGGCGCGTGCCCGGTCTTGTCCCACAGCGAATACAGACCAAAAGCTGCGGGCGGATCGGCCAGTTCGAAAATTTCCACCTCAACTTGCGTTCCCGAGACTTCAGGGCCGGGAATCATTTCCCAGCGAGAGTACGACTTAAATACGAATTCGTTCAGAACACCGGTCGGATAGGAACTTACTTCCTTCAGCTCTCCGATCTCAGTGATCTCCT
>DAOTAI010000199.1:0-8949 GCA_035593865.1 Acidobacteriota bacterium | reverse complement strand
AGTCAAAGGTACCTCTGTCGCCCAGGCGCCCGTGCTCGGGTCAAAATCGGCGTTTAAACCGTTAACGGTGATTGAGGCGACGCCCGTCTGGACTGGGCCTTCGCCATCGCTGGCCCGCCCGCGAACTGTGATTGAAGAGGTAAAGACAGAGGCACTGTCGACTGGCGAGATAATTTCGATTGTGGGAGGGGTTGTGTCAGTCTCAGTCGGTAGCGCGTTACCGATGATTGTCCCGCCGTTCAAGGTCAGACGATCGACGATCAGCTGACCGCGCACAATCACCTGACCGTTCAGGTTGGCGTGGGCGTGAGGGGCACGTACAAGCGCCTCAATCTCGGTATCTCCATTCAGGTTGAGGGTCGAACCCAAGACGTTCAGACGCAACTGGTGCGGCGTGATACCCGATACCAATCGGATCTTGCCGCCGTTGCAATTGAACGACGTCCCCAGCGTGATCGAGCCTGCTCCAGCCACTTCGACCACGCTTTGCTGATGAAGATCGAGTCCCGAGGCGAAGCTATAGTCTCCCGCGGCAAAGCGCAGAAGCGCCGGCCCATTAACGGTGAATTTTCCGTAGTTACCCGGCGGCACTTCGATGGTCAACCCGTTTGCGGTGACTGTCAGGTCCCGTAGGGTCTTCCAGTCTCCGATCGCCTCAAGGTCGTCCGGCTTGTTCACGTTGACCTTCCGGCTTCCGGCTGGTTGGGGCACTGAGGCCGGAATGTCACCGGGCATTGGAACGGGATCAGTGCGGATATGAATCTTGCCGGGAAGCTTGAAGTCCTTCTGAAGCTGGATTTTGTAGGAAGGTTCGGGAGTTCCTCCTTCATCGATCACTCCGCCATAAGAGGCGCCCTGCTGGAGCTCGATAGTCGGAGTGCCTGGGACGAAAAGATCGCCCGTCATGGCGAATTTCGTCCCCAGCGAAAAGTTTTTCCCTTCACATATGCGTAGCCCACCCTCGATCCGTCCGCCGTTAAGCGTCGGGGTCCGGAGTGAGAAAGCCGCTTCTGAGATCACTGCTCCACCCGAAGTTGTCAGCTGGCGGCTGGTTGCCGGCGGCTTCTGGCTGACGATCGGCGAACCACTGACCGATTGGGCCTCGGAATGCGAACCGGCTATGAGTTCGGGCGTGGACCAAGTGGGCAGGACGAGAAAGACGATCAGCAGACTGGCTATAAACTGCCGGACATCCATCGCACCATGTCCGGCGGTATGAAAAGAGCTTGCGGATGCGTGTCTCCTGGTTGACGCGTTTGAATCTGCTCTCGCTTGCATAGGTTCTTTTCCGCTTTTGCTGGCGCTTTAGCGCTTGTTAGAGCTTTATCGCCTCATTCACTTGGTTTCTCCGGGTTTACGGGCATAGTTCAGGACACGCATTTCGTCCAGTACGCCGGGGAACTCCGCAGGTGCCGTAAACCTCGCTGGTCCGAAAGCATCAAGGTGACCGGCTCGGAAGGGCTGTCCCTGATTACGAACACCTTTGAAACCGTCAGGGCAAGGAGACGCGGCGACGACCTCGTCATCAATAAGGAGGTAAAGCCAACCCGCCTCGCGATCGACTGACATCGTAACCAGCCGCCATACGCTATCGTCGACGGGCGCCTCACTTTCGGCAGACCACTCGAGTCCCGCCTCGTCGTAGAGCCAGGCGCGCAGGCCTCCCGAGGGCAAAAGGCTGATGCCAAAGTCTTTGGATTCGCCTAGCGGGCCGTCGCGCCCGGCCAGCGTGAAGGTGGCAAACACTGGATCGGTTCGCAACCAGAACTCCAGGGTAAAGCTCGAGGCACCGAAATCCAGAGCGCTGTTGTCCGGGTCAGCGGTGATCCCGGCATTGGTTCTGCCTCCAGCAAAGCGACCGGTTTCGGCGATGGAGGCCGGAGAGGCAATGCCACCAATAATCTCGGGAACGGCGTCTCCCGCCCCGGCAATCCTGATCGCCCCGTTCCTGCGTTCGTCCAGACGCCAGAGAAGAAGAGTCTCTCCGTCGCCTTGGTCGATATTCTCGAAAGGCGCCGTAGCAGCCTTGCGGAGGGGTCGGAGTGCCCAGTCACGGTTCAATTTGTCGACCGCCTGACCACCGACGAACGAAGTTGTGTCTTCGGGTGACGAGGTAGGTAACCCGAAATCCGCCCGGATCTCCTCGGATGTCCTGACACCGGAAATAAGCCGCACTTCATCCAATACCCCCGGAAACTGATCCGCATCGGGAAAAGCTGCGATACCGCCGCTCCAAATGTTTTTCAAGCCGGCCCGAAACCTTAGGTTGGAATTTCTGAGAGCGCCGAAGCCGGTCGGGGCAGGAGCTGAGGCGCGTAATTCCTGATCAACATAGAGCATCAGTTGATCCGAGGCGCGATCAACCACCATCGTCAGCAAATGCCATTGCTCATCGTCGACCACACATGTCCGCCAGACACTGCTTGATGCGTCGTACAGCCGGGCAGGTACATCGACCTGCCAGTTGTTGTGAGCAGTGTCGATGAGAAAGGCCCGCAAGAGCCCCGAGGGAAACAGGTGGATCCCAAATTCGTGCGCATGACCGTCGACCCCTGACCTGCCGACGAGCATGTAGGTTCGCCCAACCGGACGAGTCTTGAACCAGCACTGCAACGTAAAACTCGAGAGCCCTGGTTCGAAGGAGCCGAAGTCACTCCTGGCTACGAGATCCGCAAGCGCCCTACCCCGACCGAATCGTCCTTCAGCAGAGACAGAGGCAGGCGAAGAGGTCGCTTGAATGGGGATCGGGACGTAGTCCTGCCCAATCGCGATCGGATCTCCGTATCCCTGGATCTCGATTGCGCCATCCTCCGGTTCATCCAGGCGCCACAGAACGAGCGTGTCGTTTTCAGCCGCAGAGGCATCAGGGAAGGGTTGAGCCGTCGTGATCACTAGATCGGCATGACAGGAGTGCCCCAGCGAATCCGTCACCGTGAGACGGGCGGGGCAGGAAGGTGCAAGGTCCGAAATCGTGATCCACAAATCGCACTTGTTCGCACCTGAGATGAACGAATCGACTTGCACGAAAGGTGAATCCGACTGAATCGAGATTTCCGAAAGGTAAGTGCCGTGAAGAGTGACTGGAAAACCGCGGGCACCAGCCGGCACCCAACCCGGACTGATCTTGGTAATTTCCGGTTGCTCGTGGCCCAGGAAGTCGGCCATTACCTTTTCAGGGCTGTGTGCGGACGACGAAACCCTGATTTCGTCGATCACCCCCGGAAATTCCTCGGGTCCGGCACTCCCGCCTCCCGAATACACGTCACGGTTCCCCGCGTGGAGCCTCTCGCCACTCCTCGTCGGCCCAAAACCGTCTGGAATCGGTGAGGCGGCTGCCTCGCTTCCGTCCAGGTAGAGTCGAAGCACCCCGGCTTCACGATCTACCACCATGGTGATCATGTGCCACTGACCGTCCGTCACCGACTTCACCGTCCAGTTGCCCGCCGAATCCTGAAAGACCGGACCGGCTTCGGCTTTCCATTCGCGGAAGTAGGTGTCGCGAACCGAAGCTATGATCCGATTGTTACGACTCAGGGAGATCCAATACTTGGGGGCCTGACCGGCCGGCATCGATTTCCCCACAAGGATGTAATTGGAAGCGATTTCCTCGGTTCTTACCCAACACTGCAGTGTGAAGCTTGACGAGCCGAAATCCAGCAGCCCGTAATCATCGTCCGCCTCGATTAACGCCCGGGTTCGTCCCAGTCCGAATCGGCCGGGAATGGCCTCCGATTCAGGATCGGCCGTCCCGGAAACGGCGAAATCGGACTCGTCGCTCACACGGATCGCGCCGTTTTCGGGCTCGTCCATGTGCCACAGAACGACCGTATCCTCCTCGACCGACAGAGGTCTTCGTTCAGCGATCAGGAGCGTTTCCTCGGCGGTCTCGTCACCACCGTGCAATCGAAGTTGCGCGGCTCCCAGCCCGACGTCCGAAGGCAGGCCGATGAGAAGGCGAGCAAAGCGATCCGACGCCTCAGCGACAGCCACAGAAGTTCCGGGTATCACGTTCCCGTCTCTAACGATTTGCCCGGTAACCCCGGAGAGGTTGTAGCCCTCTACCAAAACCTCCGTCGTTGATGCCGGCGAGATACGATCGCGGTTGATGATGGAGGGAAAGACACCAGTAATCCGCGGTGATCCGATTCCAGAAAACTCCTGCCAGACCTGTTCGTCGCTCGATGCGCCGTGGCGAATGCGCACCTCGTCCAGCACGCCCGGAAGTCCCGGATCGGAGTAGCTTGTGTAACCGACACGAAAGACACCGTCGGCCGCCGTCTTAAGTGGCCCGAAATCTGCAGGTATCGCGGCTTGAAGCACCAAAATGCCGTCCGCATAAATCTTTATGGCGCTCACCTCTCGGTCCACGACGAGGGTGAGGAAATGCCACAAGTCGTCCGCGATGTCCACTTTGCGGAAGCCGGATGCGACGTCGGTCAAGACCGGCACTTCGGCCTGACATTGCAGACCCGACTGATTCCAGAGATCGACGCGAAGCCTACCATTGGCAAGCAGCCAAAGGCCCCAACCTGTTTTGTAGGCCGATCGCCCGAAGAGCAGCCCATCCGCGTTGGGCCTGCGACCCTTGAACCACGCCTGTACAGTAAAGCTCGTTTCGCTGAAGCCCAGCAGCCCGTTATCGGGAACCGCGGCAATGTTGGCACAAAACCGGCCACCTGCAAATCGACCTTCCACAGCCTTTGAGCTGGCGCCTGAACTGCCTCTCAATCTCACAGGGCCCGCATCCGCTATCTCGGTGACACCATCTCCGGGTTCATCAAGGCGCCACAGGAGCAGGGTCTGCGGATCGACAGCCAGGGGCTGCGGATCGATGATCTGAACGGGGCAAGTGATCGCGGCATCGTCCGGCCCAATTATCACCAGGTCCGCGTCACCCAACTCCACTGCGGGGCCGAGAACCAGTTCGACGACGGCACGGCGATAGGCGCTCTCGAGGATCGAAATTGAAGTCCCATCGAGTACCGCGCCGTTTCGCCTCAGTTCTGCCCGAACGCCATCGAGCTCGAAGCCGTTGATTTCGAGACGGGTAGATGAACCGCGGTTGATCAATCGTGGCTGATTAACCTGAAACGGGAGGATTGACGTGACATCAAAGGAATGCGAGCCGGAGAAATCCTCCCAGATCTTGGCGGGAGTATGCGCGGTGGAGGACAGCCGGATTTCGTCTACGACAGTGGAGCCCCAGCTCCAAATCCATAATCCGCTTTCCACCTCTCTCAGAGCGAAGTTTTCCGGAATATCTGTCGCCGCTTGTTCAATACCGTCCAGATAAACCGCCAACCGGCCGGCCTGCCGGTCTACGGTCATTGCGACATGTCGCCAGCCGGTCCCTACCCGCGGTCGCACGCTACCACGGCCCGATTCTGAATAGAGGAGAAGGGGAGCTTTCGCCTGCAAGTCAGCTTTCGTGCCAGAAAGGAGTGCGACGAGCCCATCTGAATCATCTGCGATGCTCAACAAGAACGAGGAGCCATATATCTGAATCAACGAGAATGGTTCTAACCGCACCCAAGCCTCGAGTGTGAAGCTGGCATCGGTCAGGCGCAGAGGCGTTGAGGTTCCTGTCACCGATCCCGAGCGTGCACGCCCGAAGAACCCCTCGCAAGCGTCCGGGGACATCTGTGGGTCGATCAGCGAGGCGGTATCTCTGCCCAGGGTAATTCCTTGTTCCTCATCCAGTCGCCACAAGACAAGGGTGTCCGCTTCCAGTTGAGGGGCCGAACGGGTTGGATCAATCAAGCGGAACTCTCGAGTGACTTCGCCGCGGTGGCCTCTGAGGAACAGCCGGCCAAGATCCGATTCGCCGTGGGTGGGTACGTCTACCAGGATCCGGGCTTCGGTCGCTGAATTTGACGCGACTTGGACCGGGAACGATACTCCCTCCTCATCGCGCATCTCGGCCTGCACATGTTCGAGGTTGTACCCGTAGATCCTGATCTCCTGCTCTCGGCCTCGAATAAGCGATACCGGGGTGACGTAGGTTGCTTCGAGTGGTAGTGGACCTTCCTGGCCGAGGAAGATCTCCAGAACTCGTGCGGCATCTTTGACGCCGGCCGAGATTCTCACTTCATCAATGACGCCGGGGAAGGGATCATAGGAACGATCGCCGAATCCTGTCTCCAAGTAATAACAATCTGTCAGCCCTCCGAAACCCACAGGCTCGGGCTCGGCAGCTTGTTCAAGACCATCTACATAGAGCCTGAGCATCTTTCCTTCGCGATCGACGACCAAGGTGACTTGATGCCACTGACCGTCGTCCGCGCGGATGCCAGCCGCGGTTGAAACCTCCCAGTAGAGCCCCGAGTCGTCAATCACTCTCCCGTAGATCGCTCCCGATGGAAGAATCAGAACCGCAAACGTGCCGTTATCCTCGTAATTTCCAACCAATACGTGAGGCTCATCGACAGGCGCCGTCTTCATCCAGAATTCGACAGTGAAGCTCCGATTTTCAAAGGTCAGGAGGCCAAAATCATCCTCGATCCAGACATTTCCGGTTCGCCCAAATCCGAATCTTCCAGGTACAGGCCGGGAGAAGTCTGCGTCGGTCCAGGCGTTGATGAAGAACGGGGCAGAGCCAACAAGTTGGCCCTCCCACATCCCGTATGTGTCTCCTGGCTGATCAAAATGCCAGAGCAAGAGGGTGTCGCTCTCAACTGCAAATGGCGTCTGCCGATCCGGCTCATAGCAGAAAACGCTGACTGTGCCGACACCGCGCTCGGTCTCGACTCGAATGGGCGCCAAGCCGGGTGCTCCAGGGGGCGTTACGATTGTCACCGTCTCCGGAGGACCAACCTGGCTCGAAACTACGTACGCCGGACTCCCTCCCACTGTCACCAGCGGCCAACTGCCGTCGGGCTGAAGCAGCCGGGCGCCTTCTATCACCACGACTGTTCCTCCGTGCTGTGTTCCTGAAATCGGCGCCACGAGCGTGATCTGCGGAGCATCGACGTCGATCACAAAACGGATTGGGCCGGCACTGACTGAATTGCCAAGAAGGTCGACGACCACCAGTTCTACGAAGTACACCCCGTCCTGAAGATCAGTGCTCGGCTGGTAAGTGAGCCCGCTGCTGGTCGCCGCCGCGGGCACCTCAAACAAAGGTTCGCCTTCACGGCCCAGGCGCAATATCACGCGGGCCGGATCGATCGCGCCGTTATCCGAATACGACGCTTCAAAAACCGGACGGAAAACGGTCAGCATCATGCCGTCCGTCGCCGGCCAGCCGGCAATCGTGAAGCTGGTGATTTCCGGGGGGACATTATCGATGGTGAACGAAGCGGACTTCAGGTCGCTGGTATTGCCGGCCTTGTCGGAGACCTGAATTTCCAGTACGTGCTCACCCGGTCCGAGCGGCGCCAGATCGGGAACCTGGTATCTGATCTGGTCCGTGTGGACAGAAGCCCCGGCACGGATGTCTTGCCCATCCAGGCGCAAAATCACCGAGCCTGGGTCAATCCCCGAAAAATCGTCGTGGTAGTAAACGACGATCAACGGAGTCGCGGTAAGGAGCATTTCGCCCTCTACCGAAACCGAATCGATAACGGGTTTAGTCCGATCAATCGTCGAGAACCTCGAACTGAACAAAGCAGTCTGAATATTGCCGGCCAGGTCTTTTTGTGACGTCACTTCAATCCGGTATCGAGTGCTCTCGGACAGTGGTACCGAAGGATCGGCAATTAGGGTTTTGCCCGACTCCGATAACGTGATTACTAGCGGAACGAGAGCTTCTGGGTGACCGTCCGGGAAGAGGCGCACGACCCCGGCAAAGGCTTGCTCGGGATCCAAAGCCTCGTTAAAGCTCACTTCAATGATTTTTTCCACGTCGACGTTGGTCGTCTCAGCGGCCGGATCGACGCTGGTCACCACCGGAGGTGTCTCATCCGGGGTTGCGAAAGTAGAACGGAACTCGGCCGGCAGGTTCCTTCCAAACAGGTCTCTTACTTGGGTACTGACAACCACGGTAAAGATCGAGTTGTCGGGGAGAATCGCGTGGGGAGTCAGGGTGGCAATCATGCTATCAGGTGACAGCGTGACGTCCCCGCTGACCTGCGAAGGTCCGCAGAACAGGCTGAAACTCCAAGTGTTTACGGTCGACGGATCAGCGGGCTCGGTAAAAGTCACCCTAACCACGGTTGAGCGTGAAACCCCGACCGAGCCGTTGGTGGGGGAAACAGACTGAACTCTGATTGGCTCCTCGTCAAGCACCAGCAGAGGGGCTTCAAGCACCTGCCCGTTGCTTGAAAGATGTAGCGCAGTAATGGCAGCGCGGCCGTCCGTTTCGAGGAGGTGGACCGAGATCTCGATCATCCCCAGAATCACCTGATCCAGGCGATAGATCCCGGCGGCATCGGTGTGCGTGGTAAGGGTGAGAGTACCGCCGACTGGCCGAGTGACTTTGACCGTGACATCCGTTCCCACGGCAGGCGTTGTCCCGTCTGGACGGATTACCTTGCCCGTCACCGTGCCGGCCGGCTCCAGGATCAGAGGGATCGTCAAGACCTGCCCGCTCTCAAGCGTTTCCGCAGCGCCTGCCGCAGCCGTACGACCCGGGACGGCAAGTTTCAACGAGAAAGGTCCGGCCGGCGCGTTTTCGATCCGATAACTTCCGTCGACCACAGGGCAGGCCAGCTTTACCGGATCCGGCCACTCGGTGTTGGTGAACGTAACCGTCCCTTGTTGGAGCGGGGTCACACCGTCGGCCTCAAGGGCCTCGCCTCTGATCGTTCCCACGCCGTCAAAATGGACCTCGACGGAAATCGTCGCACCGGGCTCGGTGATGATCACCGGGCCGACGCGACCGCGGTCATAGCCAGAGGGCGCTTCGGCCCAGACGTGGGCTTCCCCGAGAGTCACGTAGTCAAACCGGAAGGTTCCGTCCGAGTTGCTTCGAGTGACTAGTCTCCGAGCACCGACTGTGACAGTGACCTT
>DAOTAI010000198.1:0-8957 GCA_035593865.1 Acidobacteriota bacterium | reverse complement strand
AACGACAGTAAACACAAGGAAAGCAAGGGCAAGCTGGGTGCGGATCTTCATGCTCAATCCAGATCCCTCCGGGGATTCGTGAGCGCCACTATCCGGGAGGGGATACTTGTTATACGTGGCGATAGCGAGGAATGTTTCCGCAGGCGAACAAGCACATTTATGCGCGCTGCCTACGCGACATCTTCGCGAACGAAGCGCCTGTGATTGGGACGAAGGCTTTCAATGAGTTCAGCGCGCGTTTTGGTCTTCAGCGGCTTCCCGATGTAGATCTTCTTCATCTTCCCCATTAACCGTTCGGGCAAGACTCCGGAAAACAGAAGCAACGGCCAGGTAAAATTGGGTCCGTTCAGGCGACGCAAGCGGAAAAGCCACAACACGAAAGCTCCGAAACGCCAGACAAGGGGCCCCCACCAACTGGCCTGCCCTGGGCGAAGATTCATCTTCCAGCATTTCATCAGTAGTTGCCACTGGAGGGACGAAAGCTGTCTTGTTTCGGTAACACCCTTCTTCCTCTCCATACGGGTGTTCTGAAGTGGAGTGAAAACCGACGGAACGAGGAACGCAAAAAGGCCGCGTCGCTCAATTTCATAGACCACATCAAGCGTAGCCTTGACATCCTCATCGGTCTCGCCCGGATTGCCGACCATCAGTGTCATGGTCGGAAACCAGTTGTTCTCGTTCAAGATGCGCAGACCTTCCAGGACGACGCTCGGCCAGTCTTCGATGGAAAACGGGACAGCTTTACTCGGCATTATTTGACGGGCCAGTCGAACCGACCCGGTTTCAAGTCCGATCAAGGGGGACAGAATTTTCTTTTTCGGGTGGCGACTGAGTCTCGGCAAATGAAGGGGGCTCTTGTCCAGTAACACATCCGATAGTTCCCGGATGAGTTCCGGATCGACGACTGCCGGCGCGATAGTAGAGTGACTGAGGATGTGGTGTTCCACGCCCGGCGTTTCGACTATCGACCGATACAAATCGACCAGGGCCTCTCGGTTAGGGAAGAAGAACGGCGTCCCGGTTCGGACCTGGCCCCAGATAAACATGTCTTCGGTAGCCAGTGATATCTGTTTGTTCCCGGCCGCAACATTGGCACGCACCGCCGCCAGGATTTTCTCCTTTGGAACGTCGATCTGGGGGTTAAGGTCCGGGAGACAGAAGTTGCAGCGTCTGCCACAACCGGTGGTCATTTCAATGACACCAAAGGTAGTGCGCTTCTCCGGCACCAGGATTTCGTCGCGGTTGAGCGGATGAGCAACGTTCACCTCGCGAGGCAATTCCTCACCCCGGATCGCCATTTCGAACAGCTCCATGCAATCGAACGACTCTCCTCGCCCCTGAACGACGCAGTCAACTCCGAGTTCCTCAAACGATTGGGTCTGGCTGATCTGCCAGCCGCCCGAACCACCCACAATGACCTTGAAGTTGGAACGATAAGGGTTGGTCTTGATAGCAGAAAACACGGAACGTGCGTGTGCCGCATTAATAGGGTATTTCGAGTTCCCAAAAATCGAAGTGTAGACACCCGCCGCAAAAGTCACACCCAACGGGTTGTGCGTTGATGTGGCCACGACCCGCGTGCGGGGGCCAATGAAGCGTGGCAGATCTTCGGGGAAACAGGCCACAACATCGTCAGCAGGATATTTCCGGAGCAGTGCCTGCTCCAGTACGCGAACACCTGCTGGCATGTACTTGGCAGAACCATCCGGGTTTCGTTCCACCTGGCGCCAGGCCGGGTACTTCTTGTCAATAACCCATTCCATCCAAGCGGGCAAGGAGGCAATGGCCATCTGGATGAAGTAGCCGGCGTGATCGATGCACTCGGTAAAAGGCGCGGTCAAAACGATCAATTTTCCGCCGTTCTCTGGCTCATTCATCGGCTCTGCGACCGGAACTGGTCCGGCCCCGGTCGTGGACTTCGTATCCAAATAGACCTCCCTTATGAAACGGCTTGCGATTCCCAATCCCTCTTTGGCAGGCTATGAGGGACTTCAGCAGAGTAAGCGATAAAGCCGGCAAAAGCAAATTCCTGATTGGACGCAGGGAAGGCATTCCCCATCAAACCCGCCCAGCTCAGCGCTTTTTCAGCGTGATCGCCAGCCCTGAACCGTTCATGTAGTACAAGGTTTCGAGGTCAGGGTTGGAATTTACGGCATCGACATAGTCCCTGACCATACCAACATTATGAGCCAGAATAACACCGCCGGGCCGAACCAGGGGCAGCACCTGGTTCAAGTAATCGAGGTAACCACCCTTGTCAGCGTCGATAAACACGAGATCAACCGGGTCTTTGTACTCCCTGATCTTCTGATGTGCATCCCCCTCGACCAGGGTCACGATATGGTCGACACCCGCTTCCCGGAAATGGCGGCGAGCCTGGGCCGCTCGCCCGGGATCGATCTCAAACGTGGTCAACTTGCCGCCGGTTTTTTGAAGAGCCAGGGAAAGCCACAGTCCCGAATAACCGGTAGACGTCCCAATCTCAAGGACGTTCTTGGCTCCGATCGCCTCGGCGATCAGTCTAAGCATTCGCCCGTCGGTAACCGGCACCTCCAGATGGACCTCGCCTGCGGCTCGCATCTGACCGAGCTTCGCCAGGATCCGCTTTTCCTGGTCGTTCTTCGCTAGAGAAGGCGCTTCAAACTCGTCGCCCGCCCCGCGGCGCTGCCCGTAACCAGCGGCGATCCCAAGGATCAGCAACGCGCTGACTAAAAGAAATCGCCTCATCAGTTCACCGCAATCGGAACAGAAGCGACCGTGTTCTCCCAAGCCATCTCCAGTTTGGCTGAATTGGAGCCCGTTTCGGACAGAGTGATCTTGAAGGTTTCAATGGGAGCAGGCGCCTGGCTCATGTTCATCTCCACTCGGCCCAGGTCCAGCTGCTGATTGTATCGGGTTCCCCATTGGCCGGTCTCCTTGTTCACGATCAGGGTCCACTTGTTCGCCTCCGGCCATACGTAAAGGGTGTAATCCCCCTTGGGGACCGTCAGCCCGCCCAGATCAAGATCGGCGTCGGTATGCAGGGCAGTGGCGGCATTGGCACCGGCTCGCCAGACCTTACCGTAAGGAACCAGTTCACCGAAAATCTTGCGCCCACGCATTGACGGTGCGGAGTACTTGATACTGATTGTCTTTCCATTGATGGTCACTGAGGTTTCCGCCGGAGGACTGAGCGGTGCTCGTCCCTGCTGAGCGAGAAGCAGACCAGTAGCGGCGGCAGCGAACAGACAGGGGATGAGGATCCTGGTTTTCATTTTGACTCGTTCTCCTTTGACATTAACCCTAAGCATTAACATCCAATTTTATCGCATGTTACGGTAGCAGCTTCCAGTTCCCTTCCTCTTTGTGTCAATTTGGGGAATACTTGTGTCATGGAAATTAACTGGAATCGAGACGTCGACTCTGCTTTGGCGGAAGCCCGCAAGAACGCCCGACCGGTGTTTCTTGATTTCAGCGCCGCACCAATGTGAGCGGGGTGCGCTCGGCTGGACGCCGAGGTCTACCCCAACGATCGTGTAGCTCAGTTCCTCAATCAAAACTTTGTCCCCATCAAAATCCACATAAAAGAGCAGCCGAAAATGTTCAAACGTTTCGACGCTCAGTGGACTCCGACCGGGATCATTCTCGATCCTGAGGGCAAAGAGCAGCACCGGTTCGAAGGCTTTCTCCCTGTCGATGAGTTCCTGGCCCAGTTGCAACTCGGACTTGCCAAGGTGGCGTTTTCCCACAATCAGTTTCAAGAGGCTGAAAAGCGGTTTCAGGAAATTGTCGACCAGTTCCCGGATTCAGAAGCCGCTCCGGAAGCGTTGTACTGGGCAGGCGTGTCCAGGTACAAGGAAACCGACGACGGAGCCGCCCTGACGGAGACCGGGCGGCAATTCCAGAAGCGCTACCAGGACACCATCTGGGCCAAGAAAGCTTCCGTCTGGGCTGAAACACCCGTATAAGGCTTTCAACCACAGAAAAAAGCAGAAAAATACACAGAAAGACAGAGGAAAAGACAAAGGCACCGGAAAATTAGGCGTTTTGCAGCGTCTAGGCGCCTAATGGACAATGCATCCGCCCGGTGCCTTGTCTTTCTCTGTTTTTCTCTGCCTTTTTTCTGTGGTCGAAAGCTTTAGATTTGATCTGGAGTGAATTTTTGACTAATCTAAAAATAATGACGAGCACGGTCGAAGATTACTTGAAGGCTCTTCTTCGTATCGAGGAGAACGGGAAACCGGTGACCACATCGGACATTGCCCGGACTCTGGCAGTCGCGGATTCCACTGTGACAGACATGTTTCGGAAACTGGATAAAGCCGGGCTGCTGAAGCACCGTCCCTACTATGGCGCCACCTTGACACCCAAGGGGCGAAAGGCTGCCTTGAAGATTCTGAGGCGTCATCGCCTGGTCGAACTGTTTCTTCACGACATCCTCGGTTACGGTTGGGAACAGGTGCACGAAGAGGCCGAGGAGCTCGAACATGTCGTCTCCGACCGGTTTATCGAGCGGGTGGACATGCTGCTGAACCATCCCGTCAAGGACCCGCACGGGGAGCCTATTCCCGATGCCGAAGGCCGACAGGTCGAGGAAGAAGGAATCGTCCTCACTGAGGCCGCCAAAGGGGACTATCGGATTGTCCGCATTTCGAACGGCCGCTCCGGCTTGTTCGATTACCTCGAGGGTGAGGGGTTGCGTCCTGGGCAGCGCGTGGCTGTTTTGGATCGGGCGCCTTTCGGAGGACCTCTTGTACTGAGGCCCGGAGGCGGCAAGAGGCGGGTCTACCTGGGATTGGAGGCAGCCGGCAGCATTTATGTCAGGCCATTGTCCCAAGAAGCTTGATTACGGAGTGGAGGCATTACCATGCCGCTGATCATTCTGATTATTACCGCCGGCGTGTTGGTTCTCCTCTGGCGGCTCCTGAGACCGGGGGGATTGCTCGAGGAGTGGGGCAGGCTCCGGCTCATGTCGGGGCGCATATTGATGGAAGATGCCCTAAAGTACATTCACGCCTGCGAGTATGAGCGCCGACCGGCGGATCGCGACGGACTTGTTCAATCGTTACGGATACCCGCGAAAAAGGCAGATCAGCTGATCAGTCGTTTGAAATCCCACGGGCTTCTCACCGACTCCGGGAAGGGACTGCGACTGAGCCAGAAAGGTCGAGATCACGCCGTGAGGATTATCAGGGCTCATCGCATCTGGGAGCGTTATCTGGCAGACGAAACCGGATTGGACGAGGCGAGCTGGCATCGCCACGCTCATCGGCGCGAGCATAGTCTCACAGCTGAAGAGGTCGACAGCCTGGCCGCTGATCTCGGCAACCCTGCGTTCGATCCTCATGGCGACCCGATTCCGACTGCGACCGGAGAACTTCCGCCACATAACGGGCAACCTCTGACGACCCTCGCCCCAGGCGAATGGGCCGTGGTCGTCCACGTGGAGGACGAGCCGGAATTGCTGTACGAGCAACTGGTGGCGGCCGGGGTCCATCCGGGCATGCAAATACAACTTCTGGAATCAGGCAAGCGAATCCGCATCTGGACCCGGAATGGTGAGCAAATCCTGGCGCCGCCGCTCGCGGCTTTGGTGTCAGTCGTCCCTCTGGCTGAGGAGACCGACAGCACCAGTCATGGTGAGCTTCTGGCGGACCTGAAACCCGGGGAAAAAGCGGTGGTGACCGCGATTTCGCCAGCGTGTCGCAAACAGGAACGGCGTCGGCTTATGGATCTCGGTATCCTCCCCGGAACGACGATTGAAGCCGTCATGAGGAGTCCGGCGGGGGATCCGACAGCATATCGTGTTCGCGGCACCTTGATTGCGCTGAGAAAGGAGCAATCTCGAACGATTTACATTTCCAGGGGAGCTCAGGAGGCAGCATGACCGAAGTCTCTCACGGGACTGAATGCGCGACTTGCCCGGCGTATCGGATCGCCAATCTTACGAAACTGGGCGTTGACATGGCCAACCACGATTTCGTGGTGGCGCTTGCGGGAAACCCGAACACCGGGAAAAGCACTGTCTTCAACAGCCTGACCGGGCTCAGACAGCATACCGGGAACTGGCCGGGCAAGACGGTGACCCGGGCAGAAGGGGCTTTTTCTTATGAAGGCAAGCGCTACAAAATCGTTGACCTGCCCGGAACGTATTCTCTTTTGTCAACCAGCGCTGACGAGGAGATCGCTCGAAATTTCCTGCTCTTCGGGCAACCAGACGTCACCGTGATCGTGGTGGATGCCAGCCGGCTGGAGCGCAATCTCAACCTGGCTTTGCAGGTTCTCGAGATTACCGATCGGGTGGTTGTATGCCTGAACCTCATGGACGAGGCTCGTCGCCGGGGGCTACAAGTCGATGACCGCGCCTTGTCCCGCGAACTGGGAGTCCTTGTCGTACCGACTGCAGCACGGCAGGGTGAAGGAATTCCGGCACTTCTGGCAGCCGTTGCTGATGTTGCGACCGGCAAGTTTGTATGCCGTCCGCATCGCATAAAGAGCGAGCCTGCCGCACTCAGGCAAGCTATCGATCAGCTGTCCGGAAAGCTTAGAGCGGTTTATCCCGGCCTTCCCAACGCTCGCTGGCTGGCTCTGCGTCTGCTGGAAGGCGATCGCCGGATAATTGAAGCGCTTCAAACCGGAGAACTGGCAATGCTGGCCGGAGAAGAAGTCATCTCCCACACCTCCGGCCTCAAAATCATTCAGGGGGCCGTATGAGCAGCATACCCGACACCCAGGAAATCCTGAAAACCGCCTCGCGGCTGAGGTGGGAGTTGGGATCGAATGTGCACGACTTCCTGATGGAAGCCCTGTACGCCGACGCGGCTCGAATTTCCGACAAAGTCGTGACGCGAAGCGGGGAACAGCCGAAATTCGACCTGGACCGTACCATTGATCGCCTGGTAACCAGCCGCTGGACCGGGTTCCCGATTATGCTCGGATTGCTGGCATTGGTCATGTGGCTGACAATTGCAGGAGCCAACGTCCCCTCATCGCTGCTGGCTTCGCTTCTGCTGGATCAGGGGCACCCGGCTCTCAAGGAATTGGCCGGCTGGCTGCATCTCCCTTGGTGGTTGTCGGGCCTTGTGGTCGACGGAATGTACCTGGCGATGGCCTGGGTAGTCAGCGTGATGCTCCCTCCCATGGCCATATTTTTCCCACTATTTACCCTGGCGGAAGATTTCGGTTACCTGCCCCGCGTGGCTTTCAATCTCGATCGTCTTTTCAAGAAAGCGGGTGCGCATGGCAAGCAAGCGCTGACCATGAGCATGGGCTATGGATGTAATGCTGCCGGCGTTGTCTCTGCCCGAATCATAGACAGCCCCCGCGAACGGTTAATCGCAATCCTGACAAACAACTTTGCCATCTGCAACGGCCGATGGCCAACGCAGATCCTGATTGCCACGATTTTCATCGGAGCGTTGGCCCCCGCTCATTGGGCGGGCATTATCTCGGCCATGGCGGTGGTCGGGATAGTTCTGATGGGCATCGGCTTCACTTTCATAGTCTCATGGGTGCTGTCGCGAACCTGGCTGAAAGGGGAAGCGTCAACGTTCAGCCTGGAATTGCCCCCCTACCGACCGCCACGGATCCTTCAAACCATCTACACCTCGCTGATTGATCGGACCTTGATCGTACTTGGGAGAGCGGTAGTGTTCGCAATCCCGGCAGGGGCCGTCATCTGGCTGGTTTCGAACATCAAGATCGGCCAACTGAGCATCGCGGAACACCTGATTCGCTGGTTCGACCCGTTCGCGCTTTTTATCGGGTTGAACGGAGTAATCATCCTGGCCTACATAATCGCCATCCCGGCCAACGAGATTGTAATCCCGACGGTCCTGATGCTTACTGTCCTGAACTCACGTCTGGCCGGCCTCGGTTCCGGTGCGGGCGTGATGTTCGAGCTGGATTCGATCGAAGCCACCGCGGAAGTCCTGAGGAGCGGGGGATGGACCGTGCTGACAGGCGTGAACCTGATGATCTTCAGCTTGTTGCACAATCCCTGCTCGACAACGCTCTATACCATCTACAAAGAGACCCAGAGCGCCAAATGGACGGCAGTAGCCGCGCTGATGCCGATAGGCCTGGGAATTCTGGTGTGTCTCCTAGTCGCTCAGCTTTGGGGGCTCGTCTAGACTTCGTCTAGCTGTAGCTAGCACGACCGGTGGCACGCGGGTTGTTGACCCCGAAGGGGTCACGTAGCAAAGGGTTGGCCCGTTTTTTGGGCCTACCCTGGGTCAGCGGACCGCAAGTTAGCAACCCTGAAAGGGTTGCGTGTTGTGCCCGATACACAACCCTCCCAAGGTTGTAGAACGGGATGTTTCATTGTATCAATGACTTGCTCACAACCTTGGATGACCTGCCCGAGCGCAACGCTTGGACCCGATGCTTTCAGGGTTGGTTAGGTTTTGACTCTGACCCAGGGTAGGCCGCAAAACGCGCGGCCAACCCTTGGGCTCTGATACGCTGACCCCTTCGGGGTCGAAAACCGTCAGCGGTAACACAGCGCTACACTTAGGTCTGGCGCAAACTCGCTCCACGCATCGGCATGGCGCGAAGCCGAACCCCGGTGGCGGCAAAGATGGCATTTCCGATAGCGGGCGCCACGGCAATGATCGGGGTCTCTCCGCCGCCCGCTGGCGGGATGTCGGTGTTGTTCAGCAAATGCACGTCAAGCTTGGGAACGTCGCGGAAGCGCGGCACGTCGTAGGCGCTGAATCGGGGATTGAGAATCTTCCCGTTCTCGAACTCGATTTCCTCGCTCAGCGCGCCCCCCAGGCCCATGATGATGCATCCCTGCACCTGGGACAGAAGGTTGGGCGGATTGAGAATGGGACCGCACTCGAAAACCTCGCAAATCTCACGAACCTTGATCTCGCCGCGTCGCCTGTCAATGGCGACCTCCACGCAGGCGGCAACACATGAATTTTTCTCAGTCCCACAGGCAAGGCCGACGCCCAGGTTCGGAGTCACCTTCTTGA
>DAOTAI010000197.1:0-8966 GCA_035593865.1 Acidobacteriota bacterium | reverse complement strand
CAGCGCCGCGCAGAGTACGGCTATCAGCGCTCCTCGCAGGCCAGACGGCAGCAGGTCGGAAGCCAGGGTCATGTAAGCCCGGTCAGGGTCGGCAAGGCCGGGATGAAGATCGAAACAGATGATGCCGGGAACAAAGAAGATAAGCGGCGTGAAAATCTTCAGGCAGGCGGCGAACAGCGCCCCCTGTTGGCCCTGCACGATGTCCCTGGCACCCAGCACCCGCTGCACGATCGTCTGGTCAGTGCACCAGAACCAAATGCCGATCACGGGATAGCCGAGCACAATGGCAGGCCAGGGGAAAACCGTGTCATCCGCCGGACGCAGCAGCACCCAGTAGTCGGGTGGAGTCGCGGCGATCAAGCCTTCTATTCCGCCTACCTTTTGCAGGCCGAGAATGGTTAACAGGGTTGAGAAAGCAATAATCAGAATCGCCTGAAACGAGTCGGTGACCACAACTGCCTTCAAACCACCAGCCACGGTGAAACTGGTCGCGATGACGACAAGGACCACAAGGCCCAGCCACAGAGGCCAGCCGACGATCTGGGAAAGTAGCACACCACCGGTGTAAAGTGTGCCTCCCAGCCACATCAAGACGGTGCCAAACAGTGTGTACCAGGACAGAAAACTGCGGCACGAAGCCCCAAAACGGCGCTCAACAAATTCGGGCATCGTGGAGATCCGGGTGGCCAGATAGTAGGGCGTGAAGACCATGGCGAGCAGAGCCAGAAAGATCCATGCCAGCCACTCCAGGTTCGCCGCGGCCATCCCCGATGCGTACGCGATCCCGCAGGCGCCGATCATCATGCTGGGGCTGACATTGGTGCCGAATAGGGAAAGCCCGATGTTGAACCAGCCCAGATCTCGCCCAGCGAGAAAAAGGTCGTTACCCGGGCTGCCGCGATAACTTACCCAGAACCCAAGGGTCAGGAGCAACACCACGTAGAGCGCAATGACCACGAAGTCCAAAGCAACCAGAGCATTCCCGCCCATTCAACTCCCCGCAAGGCTGAACCGCGTTACCGCCTACTTGTTTTGTACACATACAGGATACAGGAGGTCGTCTGATTGTCAAGCCTGTTCCAGACTCCGGGTCATCATCTAGCGCCTCGCCAAGCAATTGAAAAAGCTTGCCCACAGATCACCGTTTGTGTATCTTCTCCGTATGCGGATCGGGTACCAAATCGACCCGAGGGAAACGGACCATGAAAACATCGTCAGTAGTCACCGACCTCTACAAAAAACTGCTCCGGGATATCATGGTCGGCAGGATAAGGCCCGGGGAAGTGTTGTCTGAGGAGACTCTCGCGACCCGGTTCAAGGTGAGCCGGACGCCGGTGCGCGAGGTCCTTCTGCACCTGCAGAATGATGGTCTCTTGAACAAGGGACCGTGGCGTGGTTACGCCGTCACGGAAATCTCCGTAGAAGCGCTCCGGGAGATCTATCATATCCGTCTGCTGCTCGAGCCGGAGGCCGCCCGCCTTGCAGCTCAAAACCCGCTCGCATTTCAGTACCTTGCTCAAGCCGAGAAGGCCCATGCCGAGGAAAAGGAATGCCGCACGCAAGAGTTGACGGCCGATGTCTTGTTCCGGGTCGGCGAGCTCGACTCGGCTTTCCATATCGCGATAGCGCAGGCCAGCGGAAACAAGAGCCTGGCGCGGATCATCGAAATGCTACGCAAACAGACCCAGCGTTTCTGGGTGATGGCCGCCCAGATGCATTCCGCACGCGACGTGACAGTTGATGAGCACGAAGAGGTCCTTCAGGCTATTAAGGCCAGAGACCCCAAACTCGCGGAACAGTTGATGCGGGAACACGTGCTGAAAACCATTGACCGAGCGCTTCAGCTCGACCAGCTAGGCTCCGCCATCGCCATCGCCAAGCAATCGGTCAGACCCGAAGAACCATGACGGCAAAGCTGTCGTAGGAGCATTTTCCGCAGGCGCCGCCCGGGGGAGCTGCAGGCAGCCTGTTCTGGTCAGGTACATCTGTGTGCATTTGGATCTGCCCGGGGCAATCAGTTGACGTCATCACCCATCCTTCTGCTGCCCACCCAATTTGAAAAGCCGCGTACGAGCGGGAGTACGAAAACGAAGGGCAGTCGAGGACCTTACCCCCGTCGTCAACAAACCCCTTGACGACTCCGCATGGCGCTAGTACTCTCTTTGTGTACGAACTGTAGCCGATACATTCGACCCGGCCAATTTTTCGCCTGCTAATGCGGTCAGGACTTTCGGGCGAGCCGCACGAGAGGAAAATGGACGAACGAAATCTCGAAATGGGGGACGAACTGAAGACTGCGCCAGATCTGGGCCTGTTCCCGCTGTGGGCAGTTGGACAGCGTGTGCTGATCGACTTGATGAACCGGGCAGCTCGTCAGTTCGTCGACCGCTACACGCGGGCAGATGGTACGCTCATTTGGCGGCGCGAGTGGCTTGGAATCGACGGGTCCGACGATGCGTACGAAGGTTTTCTCGCTTTTCCCCTGCTCTATATCCTCGGCGGCGAAGAGGAGGTACACCGTCTAGCCCGGCGACAGTGGGAAGCGATCACGCGTCAGTTCACAGAGTACGGCCAGATTCACCGGGACTTCGATGCTTGTTACGATTGGATGCATCACGGCGAAGCTTCCACCTACATCTACTATCTCGGTCTGGCCGACCCCGGACACGCGCTTGATCGCGGACGCGCCCTTGCTTTCGCGTCCATGTACATCGGGGAAGATCCGGAGGCGCCCAACTGGGATCCCGAGCGGAAGATGATTCGGTCTCCTCTGAACGGTAGCAGGGGCCCGTGCTTTCACACCACCGCTCAGGATTGGATCACCCATCGTCCGATACTCGCGCATTACCTCTCACCCTTCGAAGACCTGCCAGGCTTCCCGAGTCATGATTTATTCGCGGCAGCGGATTGGAACGATGACGAGGTGTTTGCGACGATTCTGAAGTTCGTCAACGAGAGGATGATACCGGGTGATGTTCCACTGAACCTGAATGCCACGAGCCTGGTGACCAATGCCTTTCTCTATACCGGCGAAGAAAAATACCGCCGCTGGGTGCTTGATTACGTGCATGCATGGCGGCGAAGGACCCGGGAGAACAACGGCGTGATCCCCGATAACATCGGTCCTTCAGGCAAAATCGGTGAGCGCATGCAGGGCAAGTGGTGGGGAGGCTATTACGGCTGGCGCTGGCCCCACGGTGCCCGCACCATTCTGGAATCAACGCTGATTGCCGCCTGCAACGCCATGCTTCTGAGCAGCGATCCTGGCTGGCTGGATCTCCACCGGTCTCAGCTTGATCTGCTCTGGTCTTTGCGCAAAGAGATCGGAGGCAGGAACTGTGTGCCTTGCCGCTACGGCAGCAACGGATGGTTCGATTACCAACCGCCAGCGCCGATTTATTACATACATCTTTACTTCATGAGCCAGAACGAGGCTGACCTCGGCCGGATCAACGAACGGTTTCCGGCATGGACGAACTGGCAAGTGCGGCCGGACTTCAGCAAAGCCGGTGCCCACCCACCTGATGGTTGGTTCGCCTACGTTAACGGTCACAACTCGGAGTTTCCGGTCCAAGCGGTCGAGGCCACGGCGCACGCCATCAATCAACGGCGAAAGAAAATGCAGATTGATGACAGTACCCCCGAACACCGGGATATTCATCATTGGCAGGACTATAACCCGGTTCTTCCCGAAGCACTGATTCAGATGTCCCTGGGAACCCCCGGTGCCGTTTACCACGGCGGTTTGCTTCACACCAGTGTTCGCTATTTCGACCCCGCCGGCCGCCGTCCCGGACTTCCGCCTGGCGTGGCGGGCCTCGTCGAGAGAATCGGCAGCCGCGAAATCATTCTCACCCTAGCCAATACAGAAGCAATCGAAACCCGAGACGTGCTGATCCAGGCAGGGGCGTTTGGCGAGCATGCCTTCAGTTCGGCGCAGATCATCCGCGGATGGGCTGACTTGCCCACCCCCTCCGGCGGAAGACACCTGGCCATTCGCCTCAAGCCGGCCTCCTGCCTCACTCTGCAACTCGGCATCGACCGGTTCGTCCACACTCCCACATACGACTTTCCCGCGTTTTCCGCACCGACTGTCCCCTCGCTGATGAATAAGTTGCCAGCGAACATACCCGCAGAGTCGAAGGAGCGTTGAAGGTGACGCAAAGGCCCGCATTTCACCTGACGACCAGCCGAAGGGAGTTTCTGGCCTTGGGCGCCCTGCTGCCCTGGGCCTCGCCTTTCTCCAGAGTCAAAGACAATCCCGGTAACCAGCCCGGATCGAGAAAACTCTTTCTGTTTGTTGACTGGTACCATGTGAAGAAGGGCGAGCAGAACCCCGTCCTTGACCCCGCCCGGGTTTCCGCCCAAGGTAAGGAACTGCGCGAGAAGTTCGCCCGCGAATTCAACCGGGTGTTCGACTACGGGGAGCATGGCTTCAGGCCTGTCGACATACCTTGGGGAGTTCGAATAGCCGTGGAGCCGGCGCTTACCTCGGAGCCTTGGCTGATCCCTGATCGGCCCTGGGAGGACGTAATCTACTGGACGGCGGTCATTCCGGAGGAAGGGCGTTACCGGTGCTGGTACGACTTCAAGCTCAAAGGCAAAAACCTGGACCTCACCTTCCACGAGGGCCGCGCCATGGAGATCGGCGCAAGCGCAACCGGTTACATGGAGAGCACCGATGGCTGGAGCTGGACCAAGCCGGCCCTTGAGTTGTACAGGTGGGCGGGTTCGCTCAAAACCAACATCGTCACCCATTATGCTAACAGCGGGACAGTGTTCCGGGACAACCACGGACGCGCCGAGGAACGTTACAAGAAGTTCCATTTCGATGTGCTGCCGGAGGAGGAAATCTCTCCCGACGCGACGTCCCACCAGCGCTATGCCCTTTACGGGGTCACCTCTCCGGATGGGTACAAGTGGACCAAACACTCGAAACCGCTGATCCGTTACTTCTCCGACACTCAGAACATTGCCGCCTGGGACCCGCTGCTGGGCAAATATGTAGGGTACTTCCGCCATCACCTCGCAGGCCGCGCTATTTCGCGAGCGGAAACCACCGATTTCTGGGATTGGCCGGCGCCCTATCCGATTATCTACGCCGGCCCGATGGACTCTCCGGCAGATGATCTGTATACAAACGGCTACAGCCCCTACCCAGACGACCCTTCCCTGCGCCTCCTGTTTGCATCCATCTACCACCATGACAGCGACGGAGCGGATGTACGGCTGGCGGTGAGCCGGGATGGAAGGGCCTACCAATGGGTGGCCTACGAGCCGGTTATTCGAACTGGGGGCGCCGGCCAGTGGAACTCCGGGCAGATCTATCCCGGGGCGAGCCTGCTTCACCTGCCCGGCGGGAGTCTGGCGGTTCCCCTTCGCGGACACAACACCAGCCACAACGAGGCTTATTTCAGAACCTTCTACGGCGACTACAAGATCGGGAGTGGAGTGGGCTGGGCGATTTGGAAAGACGCTCGTCTAGCTGGAATTGAAGCGCCGCACCTGGGCGCCTTTACAATGCAACCGGCCAGGTTTGACGGGACGCGAATTCAGATCAACGCTCGAACTGCCCGATCCGGCAGCGTCGAGTTGGAGTTGCGCGAACGCGGCCAAGCCCTGGAGGGTTTCCGATTCGCCGATTGCATTCCTTTTCGCGGCGACGAAGTCTGGGCCGACTGTCGCTGGAAGGGGCAGCCTGATCTTGCCAAGCTACGCGGAAAGACACTTGAGCTCGCGTTTCGACTCAACAGTGCCAAGCTTTTCGCCTGCCGGTTTTAAGACGGACGAAAAAGTCATCCACAGAATGCACGAGCGGGGCAGCACTTCGGTGACCGTCGCCCACACCGCTCTTGCGGCTGGTCAAGGACTATCAGACGACGTCCTGCAGCAAAACGCCTTTTAGGGTCTGCACGATCTTCACCGCTTGGAGAGTATTTCCAGGCGCTATCTCGATCACCCGCCCCTGATTTCCGGCCACTTCTGATCCAGGTCAATCGTCACACGATCGTTTGTCTCGGCCTGCCAACGCTTTATCCTTGCTCGAAGCTCCGAGACAACGTGGCGATGAGCTGAGTCGAAATAAAGGTTCTTTCGTTCCCTGGGGTCGCGCTTCAAATCGTAAAGCTCGCCGTCACCCAGGTCCGAGATCGACATTTTCCAACCGTCGCTAGTGACAATACACCGTTCCCGACATGTATGCGAACTGAAAAGCCAGTCCTGCGATGCGTTTTCGAAGAAGACGTCACGGTCAGGCACCGTTCCTTGACGAAGGGACGCCACCCAGCTGGTCCCCTGTAGACTTGCGGGCCGGGGCTGATGGAGAAGCTCGAGAAGCGTCGGCACCAGGTCTATGTGGCTGACCGGTTTCGAGATTGTGATCGGCCGATCGCTTAGTCCAGGGATACTCATCAACAGTGGAACCTTAACGGCTTCCTCGTAGGTCGAGGCTTTCGACAAAAGTCGGTGGTCACCCATCATCTCGCCGTGATCACTGGTGAATACGATGATTGTCCGGTTTTCGAGCTGAAGCTCCCGGAGTCTCTGAAGCACGCGTCCCACCATGGTATCGACCAGAGTAACCAATCCCCAGTAGCGGGCTTTGGCCTGCTTTAATTCTTCCTCGGTTCGGGGATATCCGACCGGAAGCTCACCCCTGGCGATAGCCACCCGCGCCGCCCTTTTCAAGTAGCTGACCGTTGGATCCATCGGTTCGTAGAACGTGGATGGAATCTCCATCTCGGCAGGTGGATAGAGGTGATCGTTGTGGTTCCTGAACGGTGGTCCGGTGGGGTGATCGGCAAAGTTGTGAGGATCGAGGAAACTCAAATACAGAACAAAAGGCCGACTGCAATGGTCTTCCAGAAATTCGATTGCCGTCTTCGCGATATAGGCTGGTTTGCTCAATTCAACAGGCAAGTGGTTTGCGAGATCACGTGAATGTCCATATCGAGTATCTGGTGGAATTCCCTGCTCGATGAGAAATCGGGAATAGCCACAAAGCTCGGTGGGATTGCGATCTGCCCCATACCAGCGGTAGTAATCCGATTCCGTGCTCTCGAAAAACTTGAAACCTCTCTGCCTGAAGACCTCATCGCCCAGATGCCATTTTCCGATGTGCCCCGCTATGTAGTCAGGATCGCGAATCATCTCCGGCAGAATCGGGCACTCACTGCTAAGAGGGATATTGTTGGCCCAGGTGCCGTGAGAATGGGGGTACAACCCGGTCAGGATACTTCCGCGGGCAGGGCTGCACAGGGGCTGTGTTACGTAACAGGACTCAAACCGAAAGCTCCTCTCAGCCAGCGAGTCAAGATGCGGAGTCTGGATGCGCGCGTTGCCGTAAGAGCCAAGCGTGTCGGACCGTTGTTGATCCGTCTGGATAAACAACAGGTTGAGCCTCGTGTCTTCACTCTGACCCTCCAGGTGCTGACGGAAGCCAAAGCCTGTAGCCCCAGCCAGTGTCCCCAGCTTTATGAAATCTCTCCGCTGCATCGATTCCCTCCCAGTTCGACTTGTCCTCCTCGCAGCTGACCGCCAACCGATTTTCCGACCTGGTCGCTTTCACGATTGCGCCTGCGAATCCGTGTCACCTCCCGAGGCAGAAACGGAACGTGTGGCATGACCGAGAAAACCGTACCTGCGAAGCAGGGCCAAGACTTCTTCACTTTTCCGAGTCGGGCTTACGTCAGTCCGGCGCATAAGGCGGTGTGCATCGTGTTCGAAAGCGCGCATCTGAATGGCTTTTTCAGGGAGCGTTTCGAGGCAGCTGCGGGGTATCTTGATGACTCCCTCACAATTGGCATGGATGACGTCGCCCGGCTCGATCCGGATGCCGCCAATTTCAACCGGCTGGTTGCATGATCGGAACCGCAGCGCGCAGTGGTGGATCGTGGTTCCTTTGCAGTACGCTGCAAAAGGAACGGTCAGCAGTCCCTTGACGTCCCGCACACCCCCGTTGGTCACAACTCCGATACAGCCAGCCGCGTAGAGCGCCTTAGCCATTCCATCTCCCAGGACGCACTCATGGTCGGGGCGCGAACCGACCGTCTTCACCACCCAAATGATCGGTTCGGCAATCCGACTCATGGCCTCCAGCTGGGGATAGAATCCGGCCACCTGCTCCAGATATTCGTTGGTGTCAATCTCACGGCTGGGCGTGCTCGAATCGAGCTCGCAGGTGAAAGCGACGCCGACGGTTGGCTCGATCGTCGGCGTGACCGAGCGAATCGTGCCTGCCATGTAGTAATCCTCAGGAGGAGTTGGATCGATGTAACCGAGCGTATTTGCCAGCAGCGCCGTATCGAAATCGCGCAGTTCTTCAAGAATAGAAAGCAACGTCATCCCACGTTCTCCCCGCTCCGGTCTGATCGAAATCCACAGGTCCGAAGGCCGGCGCCGCGATGTCGGCCCGATCGATCAGGTTACAGTATTCGTCGACTCTCGGGCAGCTCATCTCAGAACCTGAAAGGTACCGTTTTCACCTCGTCGTACTCCATCTCGGCGATATAGACACCTGTGTTCGGAGTTGGAGGCGCGCCCTGCCCGTTGGTTTCCCGAAGATCACAGAGCCGGTAGCAGAGAAGATGACGCCACATGCCTTCGAGTCTCACGTTGGTCCCCACCGCGTGATCGCAGAAAGGCACTTCCGGCCCCTTGTCGTTCCGGACCCCGTTTTCGTCGTGAACGATGATGGGCTCGACAAAGCTCTGACCCTTCAACGCCAGAGCGATCAGCGGGTTGCGCAACATGGCCGGACTCCTAGGTCTGTTTCAGCCTCGGAGCGTAGCAGGCAGCTGCGCTGCTTGCGCGTGCGTTTCAGCGTGCGGCGTGACGTCGGAAGAAACTGCGCACGTCGGGGTAAACCACGTCGCGCCAGCGGCGGCCGCTGAAGATGCCGTAGTGTCCGGCACCCTGGATTTCCAGATGCTGGCGGCGACTGCCCGCAATGCCCGTGCACAGTTCAT
>DAOTAI010000196.1:0-8997 GCA_035593865.1 Acidobacteriota bacterium | reverse complement strand
CTGGTTCATGCGTTGGCAGGGGTTCCGGCAGGTGATCAGGGGACTGCGGCGTTGCTAGGACTCTTTGACCTGCCTGCGGGTCGGTGGTGGAATCTGGCCCTGCAAACTGCAGGGGTGCCGCCTGAGAAACTGTCGCGCCCGCTAGCGCCGGGCACCGTTGTCGGGAGAACGTCGGCCGCAGCAGAAAGGCTGCTGGGAGTGCCCAGAGGTATTCCACTGGCGGTCGGGAGTCTTGATCACCATGTCGGAGCAATCGGGGCCGGCATCTGCTCGCCGGACTTCCCGAGTATCTCGATTGGAACTGTGGTGGCTTGCGTTCGTTACACCAACGACTTCAAGCCCCTGCCGGGTTGCGCGATGGGACCTGGTACTCACGGATATCCTTTCTACCTACTGGCTTTTGAAGAGAACGGAACCGGGGCACTCGATCGTTATCACCGTGAGCATTGTCCGGGAGTTCCTTTCAGCCAAATGTTGCAGGAAGCTGAATCCGTACCCGTGGGAAGTGACGGGCTGATGGCGTCTCCGGCCACCGGGGGTAGTCCAGGAAGCTTTCAGGGCGTGCAGGCAAAACACACCCGCCGGCATTTTGTGCGTGCACTGATTGAGAGCACCGCGGTCAGTGTTCTGGCGATGATCCGGAAGCTCTACCCTGGGGGATTGCCTCCAAGTGTGGCGGTCACAGGAGGAGGAGCCAGGAGCGATATCTGGATGCAGGTCCTGGCTGATCTATCGGGAATCGGGCTCGTTGTGCCGGCCTGCAGCGAGGCCGCCTGCCGTGGGGCCGCAATGATGGCGGCGGTGGCCGCTGGTTGGTTCGATTGCCTTGCTGAGGTTACCACCGACTGGAGCAGCCGAAGCCGGGTCATTACACCCGATCCGGAGCGACATGAGCGTTATCAGACATGGTTGGTCGAGTACTGTGAACGAACATTGAAGCAGGCGGGGTTTTGAGGGCGAACGTTGTTCACCCGGCCTGAAACTGATGGAGGAAGGAGAAGAGATGAGCACTTTCAACTACGATCCGTCGAAATGGGTTCCTTTTCGTGACAAAACGGTTCTGGAAAGGGTCAGGAGAATTAAGAAGGAAGACATCACCAAGCACCCGAATCCCGAATTCAAGATCCAGGTGGTTCGAGACCCGGATGTCGAATTCATCTGGCTCTCGGATATGTTCTACCGTATCAAGGAATCCGACGACAAAGATCAGCGAGTTGTGATGATTCTACCCAATCCATCCTTCACTTACCGCAAACTGGCTCACCTGATCAACCGCTTCAGCGTGAACTGCCGCAATTTATTTGTCTTCATAATGGATGAATACGCCGATCAGGACGGAAACATTGCACCGGAGAGCTGGCCCCAGGGATTCATGCACCAGTTCAAGAAGTACTTCTATCAGGAAATCCGCACCGAACTCCGGCCGCCGGAAAGTCAGATTTGCGGTCCCACCAACGCGAACATCGACAGTTACGGCCACATGATTGCAGACATGGGAGGAGCGGACGCCTGCTACAGCGGTCCCGGGTGGACGGGTCACCTGGCGTTCATAGAGCCGGATGCCCCTGAACTCCAGGTTGGCCTGGAGGAATGGAAAAAACTCCATGCGAGGGTTGTGACCTTGAGTCCCTTTACGATTGCGCAGAATTCGCTGCACGGGAGCTTTGGTCGCAGCGGAGACTTGGCCTTGGTGCCGCCGAAAGCGGCGACTATCGGGCCGGCCGAAGTCATTGGCGCCAAGTACCGGATGGACATGAATGCCCTGACCATCGGCGGAACCAATATTTCCTGGCAAAGGCTGATGACACGGCTGGTAGCGCATGGTCCCGTGACTCCGTTAGTCCCGACGTCGCTGTTACAGACGTTGCCGACAGACTTCCTGATAGCCGAAACCATCGCCGAAGACATCGCCCCGGACTGGACAGTAGCGTACTGAAAACTTGGGGGTGCAGTGAGGACTGCACCCTAATTCTCACACCCTCAGCCGCAGCCACCGAACGTTGGTGATGCACTCTTCCTGACACCAAAACAGAAGCAGTACCTCGCCGTTCGGCAGTTGACACATCGAGGGGTAGCCGAATTTCAACTCGCTTAGCGCCTGCCCACTCGGACTCTGGCGATCCATACCCGACGGGGCGCCCTGCCAGAGCGGCGCCGACTCCAGATTGGTCCAAGTCAATCCCTTCAGTTGAGAAACGGTACCCCACAGACCGGGCTGGTCGTGACGCCGGTAGGCGCAGAAAATACGTCCGTCGGCGAGCTGCAGAAGCTTGCAGGTCTGGGCAAGAAAGCCTGTCAGAACCGGCTCGCAGAAGCTCTCGCCTTGATCTTCGCTGACTGTGAACAGCGTGGGAAATGTCTCCCCGGTATCAAAGGAAAACACCCAGGAAACGGCCAGGATGCGCCCGTCGGCCAGCGGAATGACCGAGACCTCTAGATGGCTTCGACTGGTCGTGCGCCCGTCGAAGATGCGGGAGTAGCGAGGCCAGGTTTGCCCACCGTCCTCGCTAATGAGCGCCACGGTCTGTTCGCCTGCCGGGTTGCTTCCGTCCCAGCTTCGCCAAGTCGCGACCGGGACGAGCCATTTGCCGCCGGGGAGCTCAACGAGTGGGTGGCAGAACTCCCATGAGGTCGAACGAAGAGGCGACTCTATCTGCCGAGGTTTAGACCACGAGCGGCCCCCGTCCGCCGAACGAATCCAAAAAAGGTCTGTAGGAACATACCCGGAGGTTTCCCGGTTGACAAGACCTTCTTCGGGATCGTCCCGATGAAAGAAGGCGCCCGCGCCGACCAGAGATCCATCGACAACACGCCGCACGCGAATAGTATGTGTGGTGTTCGCTGGCGGCTCGTCTATTAACGCCGATTCGAGCACCCAGGTGCGGCCGCCGTCGAGCGACCGTGACGCTACCGTGTGGTAATCAAGGGATTCAACTGCCTGGCCGACATCGAAGGTGGCAAGCAGCTCCTGATTCGCCAGCATCGTGACCGATGGATGGTAGGCCACGACACTGCGCAGGTAAGGTTTGGGATTTCGGTACACGAGTCCGCTATCGACTACTTTAATCGTGGAAGACATCTGTCTGACTCCGTCGGGCCGCTGATGATTCCGTCGGCGCGGCCAGGGAAAGGCCGGACAACTGCGCCGCTGAAGGGGCGTCCAGTAAAGGGCCGGCTGCAAAGGAGACCAGCATACTCACGAGGAGCGAAGCCGGCATAATCCACATGAAAGAGATATTCGTCGCGAATATCTCGCCGCTGAAAGAAATAAGCAAACTTGTCACAACGCCCGCTGCAAACCCCAAAATAGCCGATCGCGTTCCGGTCCTCTTGAAGAAGAGTCCGGCGAAAAACAGGGCTGCCAACGGCGCGACAAAAAGATGGTTTGCTCGTTCGATGAGTTCGACCAGGTTCCATGTGCTGGCGCGCATCAGGTAATGCACCGTGACGGCCGCGAGAAAACCGAACAGACCCGCTGCTACTGTCAAAGAGCGGGCCAGCAACAGCGAGTGGCCTGCTGTTCCCGTTCGTCCGAAGCGATCGAAGAAGTCGGTGACCAGGACGGTTGAAATCGAGTTGACCCCGGAACCGACGCTCGTCATGGCGGCGGAGATAAGTGCGGCCAGGAGCAGTCCTGCGATCCCAACGGGCAGTTGGGTGGCAATGAACCGGGGGAGCAGGTTGTCGGCGTCGGGAGCGACCGCCGCCTGGAACTCGTTGATCGGCAGACCGGAAAACGTGTAGTTATAGAAGAAAAGTCCCAAGCCGCAGAATGCCAGCAGGCTAATCAAACCGACATTCGCAAGAGCAAACAGCCAGACGGAGCGGGCTGCCGACTTGGCGGAGTCGGTCGTCAAATAGCGCTGAGCCGCCACCTGATCGGCGCCGTGAGTACAGAGGTTCCAGGTGATCTGCAAAATCACCATCCCGATAATCGTGACCCGAACGGTTGCGTCCAGACTGAAGACCGGAACGGTGGCACGCCCGGCCTGGCTGAACGCGTCCCACCACTGACCGGGACTGCTCTCGGTGAGGAACAGTATGTAGACCGGAACCAGGATGGCGCCTCCGAACAGAATAACGAACTTGACGACACTCATCCAAATGACCGCCGTGATCCCTCCCGCCGTGGCAAAGAAAATCGCCACACCGGCGATTACCAAGGCAACAACCGGGATAGTCCAGCCTGTTATCGCTGCAATGGCAAACGAGGCGGTGTAAGTAACGAGCCCGATCCAGATAAGGCGCGTGATGACAAAGACCGCGGCGGCAAGCGACCGGGCCGCTATGCCGTATCGCTTCTCCAGGTATTCGTAAACGCTGGTTACGGGCAAACGCATCAGGTACGGGATAACCAGGCGGTTGATTAAGGGCACGGCTGCGATGAATCCGAGATATGCAAAAAAGTAGCCGACTCCGTAGCGAATCATTTCGCCCGGAATCGAAAGATACGTCATGGTGGAGAGCAGGGTGGCAAAAACGCTGATACCGACCAGATACCAGGGCATGCGGCGGTCGCTGACGAAATAGCTTTCCTTGGAAGTCTGGCGTCTTGCAAAGTAAACACCGATTCCAAGAGTGATCGCCAGATACACAACAATGACGACGAGGTCGAGGGATCTCAGCTGCATTCGCTGCTCCTTGGCTGAAGAAGGGGTGGCCCCTCGGCATGGCCCCTAGCTGGGAATCGTCGGGCTAGTCCTGCGAGCATCAGTGAGCTTTTTGCGCGGACTGGTCTTGGCCAGCTCTTCGCCGGCCGCCAGATGGGTGTTCAGTATCTGCTTGATACGATCCTCGGCGGCCGGATCGGTGATCGGCTCAAACGGTTTGACCGTCATCTTTTGGCATATTCCCAGGTGTCGCAGGGCTACTTCAAACCCGCCCCAGATGCCATCCACCCTGAATATTGAGAACAGGTCGATCAGGTGCTGTTGAAGCCGGGCGGCCCGCAACAGGTCGCCTTCGCAGACAGAATTATAAAGCTCGACGGCGATTTGCGGGCAGACATTGTGAAGGCCGGCGATCACACCGTCACACCCCATAGCCAAAGCTGGTGCAACCAGAAACTCGGTACCGATACATACCGAGAAGTTTGTTCCCCGGAAATGGCGAATCATTTTCAGCCATTTCTCGCAGTCCTGTTTGCTGTCCTTTACGCCAGCGGCGTTGGGATGTTGAGCCAGCTCGCAAATGGTCTCGAATTCCACGTCAAGTTTGGTCGTTGCCGGATTGTTGTAGATAAAGGTTGGGGTTTGGACACCATCCAAGACGTCGCGGTAGAAACCGAGCAGTTCGTGCTGATTCATCAGGAAGTAAAAGGGAGGCAGGACGGCGAGGTAATCGGGACCGAGCTTTTCGAACTGACGAGCCATACGGAGAACTCGGCGGGTGCCGTTTTCCCCGACGTTGGCGATGACTGGTACGCGACCCCCGGTTTCGTCCAGAATAATCTCGACGCTTCTCAGTTGCTCCCGGTCCTCCAGATGGGCGAACCCTCCCATGCTTCCATTGGCCAGGATAGCGTGCACGCCCGCTCCAATAAGGTGGCGAACCAGCCGGCGCAGGCCCTGCTCGTCGATTTGCTCATTTTCGTCCACCGGGGTGCCAATCGGTACTATCACTCCTCCAAGTCTGTCCTTCATTCTCTGCTCCTTAATTTCCACCTCAACAGTTTAGCGGCCCTGTCAACAGTCGACATTCCGCGGCAATCCCTATAGAAGCCGGCGGCGGGGCCGAACCAGCCAGCGTCCGTCAATCGGCCTTGCTTTTGAGCTGCCCGATCAAAAGACCGGCAAATCGCGAGCCGGCGGCATCTTCCCCGGTGGCTCCATAAAACCGGCCATCGCCAAAAACGTACTTGGTGTCAGCCAGGGGAACCGGGAGGCGCGATACCTGGCTGTACCGGTTCTCCCGTACGTCATAGCGGTAGACGTCGTCGAGGAAATCTCCGCCGTGCCCGCCGAAGAGATAGATCTGGCCGCCCGCCGCGGAAACTCCCGCAGCCCGGACGGCCCGCGGCAGTGATTGGATGCTTTCCCAGTGCCGCGCGCCGCTTTTCAAACGATAGGCGTCGTTAAGATCCGTCAGGGGACCACCAGGTTGCTGAGTACAACCGCCGAAGAGGTATAGAGAATCGCCCACGGCCGCCAAGGCGTGAAGAAGGCGGGGCGGTCCGGGTACGCTTGGCCCCTCGGACCATTGACCGGACGCGGGATCGTAAATCCAGGTTCTTCGTGTCGCTGTGGTCAGATCGTTAATGCTGTAACTGCCCGCCACCAGCCAGATTTTCCCGTCCCAGACAGTGGCGGCGGAATAAACGAGAGGTTCAGGGATCTCACCGATCCGGACCCACCGACTGCCGTCAAATGCCAAGAGGTCACGATAGACCTTGTGTTCGTCGCATCCGCCGAGCAGATACAGTTTTCCCTCCATCTCCACCAGCACACCATATGCAAGGGGGCGGGGAAGCGGCGCCAGTTTGCGCCATTGGCCCGACCTCACATCGAAAAGGCTGACATCATCAGTCCAGAGTTTTTTCTTATCCTGCCAGAATGTGCCGCCTGCCAGCACGACTCCCTGGTCATGCCAGGCCATGCCGTAACCGCCTCGTGGGAGGGGTACGTCCGGTCCTCTTGTCCAAACGATCGTATGACTGTCATTCATCGTAACTCCTAATAGACCCGCTCCGACAAGCGCGGCTGCCAACCTGGAGTGTCTGCGCATACCTTTGCCTTTCCGCTCTTCATGCTAACATGTCAACAGTTGACAGGCAAGCTTTATCCTTTATCCGTGATCGTTTCGCTGTTGCAGCTGCGAGCCCGGCGGTGAAAACCGGCAATTTGGGCTCAGGGCATTGACAAATTAAAAGATCTTTTGTCAACTGTTGACAACAGATCGGAAAGGAAACGATATGGACGTCCTGAGGAGATTGAATCGTTGTCGGATGGGGCTCTTGAAGTCTGCTGTGGCACTTTGCTGGGTTGCGCTAATCGGCCCGGCTTGCTCGTCCCGGGATGCTCGCCCCGAGTGGACCGGCCGCGGTGCCTTTCGACTCCTGGTTACAGTGGCGCCGTCGGAAATTGGCGATCGGGAAAGGGATGAAACGGTGGCGCGTTATACCGTCAACTTTCCGGCTATTCTCGAGGAACTGGGCAGTGGCGGAGAAGTCGATCTAGCCAGCTTGCAGGTGCACAAGTATGATCCCCAGACAGGTCGTGCCCAGCAGTTCAAGCCATTTGAGACTGCTATCTCTCCTTACGACCGCCCTTGTCGCTTTGACGATGATGTCCTTCCCTCAGACTACCCTGATCGGGTCACGCGGGCGTCGGACGTGGAGACCGGGCGGGGCCCCGCGGTGCTTCGCCAGAAGGCCGGCCGGCTCTTTAATCGCGAGAAAGACAACAAGACGGGCGAACTGGTTTGGGTGCACACCCAGGAATCCAACCGACCCTCTCATTACGCTATTTACTTTGATATCAAACAGAGCCTGGCTGAAGTGGGGCCGAGTCCGGCACCCTGGATCGGCGATGCCGATCTGCTGCGGGCGCCGGAAGGTCAGCCGCTGGGAGGTCTGTCGCATTTCTCGCTGGCGGCAGGAGACTTCAACGGCGACGGTCTTTTCGACCTTTTCGGCGGCGTAGAAAAAGGCGATCTTATGTGGTTTCCCAACCGCGGGATGCCGGGTAAACCCAAGTTCGTGGGGTGTCGGATGCTGACTGACGAAGAGGGACCTATCGACTGTGGCTGGTACTCCGCCCCCTTCCTCTATGATTGGGACGCCGATGGGTTGCCCGATCTGTTGGCGGGAACCAGCCACAACGCCATACTGTGGTGGAAGAACGTCGGTTCTACGAGGGAGCCGAAGCTGAGCTTCAGAGGACATGTGAAAGCCGACGGCGGGCAGTTGCGAGTGCCTGAATCGCCAGTTCCTGAGGATACCCGGGAAGTGTTCAAACGTGATTACTACAACCAGCCCTGGGTGGGAGATTGGGACGGCGACGGCCTGCCGGACATCCTGACAGGTGGCTACACGACGGGGCGCGTCTTTTTCTTCCGCGCCCAAGGCCGGGATTCCGAGGGGGTTCCCATCCTCAGCTATGTCGGTCCGATTCATGCCGATGGTCGACCTCTGGACACTATCTGGGCGGCAGCCCCGACGGCCGCCGATTTCGACAACGACGGCAAGCTTGAGCTGATTTGCGGCACCTGGAAATGGAGTGGCATTCATGATGAGTCACTTCAGGTTGACTTTCTTCAGTTCTACCGGAACACCGGCACTCGGCGAAAGCCCGAATTGAAGCGCTATCCCTTTCCCAAATCAGGCGATTTCCCGCGTGGGAGCATCGCCAGGCCGACCGTCGTGGACTGGAACAACGACGGATTGCCCGACCTGCTGGTCAGCGAAAACAGCGGCTCGGTTTACCTGGCATTGAACGAGGGAACCGCCCACTCGCCGCGGTGGCGCTTTCAGCCCGACAGCCTGACGATCCCGTGGGGTTTCGTGCGCGCCCATCTGCGGAAGGTGACGGAGATGGACGGCAAACGTGTCTTTCTGTCCGGCGCCGGCCTGTACGGTTTTGAAGGCTCCCCCTACCTGCCGCGCCTGGTTTCACTCGGAACGGTCACGGCCGATGGAAATCCCATCATCCCGGCCGGGCTGGGTTATGGAGATCCCGAGTATTTCAACCTGCTGGTCGACTGGGATCAGGACGGACGGCTGGATGTTTTGTCGGCGAACCAGGGGGGACATATCTTTTTCCATCGTCGCCGAGGTCAACCCGGAGAGTACAGTTTTGACACCGGCGTGAAACTGAGATTAACGACCGGAGAGGATTTGAAAGTGGGTCCGCCGATTTACAGTAATCCCCAGGACATCGACAACTTCACCGATCTGCAAGGCGCGCGAGTAACCATGGTTGCCGAGGATTTCGACGGCGATGGCGTTCTCGACTTGGCGGTTTCCGAGACGTATCGGAACATATGGATATTCCGCAACAC
>DAOTAI010000195.1:0-9005 GCA_035593865.1 Acidobacteriota bacterium | reverse complement strand
CCGCCATGGGTCCGGGTTTGTAGTTCTGCCTCCTTAGTTAGGTGGGCTGTTGATCGCCCATCCAGCAAAAATGCACTTGTCTTGAACGCAAGTATCGTTCTAAGTTGTTGTTACGCTGCCTCTTGCGGTCCCGTCTTTTAGCCAGCGTCCCCATTTTTCACCCAGCGGAGCGACCCGGCCCGTACCGCTTCAAGGGTTGGTGCCCCGGGTCAAGGGCCGGGTCGCTCCGCTGAAAAGCGCTACGCTCCAGGCTTCTCTGTTCTTGCCCGGTTGGGCGCCGGGGAGGTAGGGGGTGACGAAAATGGGAGGGCGTAGAAATGGGGACGCTGGCTTGGGAGAAATGGGGAGAAACGGGAACGCTGGGGAGAAATGGGGACGCTGGCTAAGAAGTTGGACTGCAAGTTGTGATGTGGCAATTAGTTAGAGCGACGATGACGTTCGGGAAGGGTCGATTTTTCGTCATAGGAACGATTAACTGCTCGCCTAAGGCGGGACTACAAACAGAATAGGGTCTGCGAGTGCAAGTAGCGGGTCGAGCGCGCTGCGCGGGCCGCACGCGTCAGCTTTCGCGAAAAACAACTTCGGGTACAATGCGTGGATCATGGCGCGAGGTTGGACCAATCCTTACTTGCTGTTGGCCCTGCTGGTCGGCATCGTCTGCTTGCCTTTTATTGACCAGCCCTTCCATATTGACGATCGTATCTATCTGGAAGTGGCTGATAATATCCTCAAGAAGCCACTTTATCCCTACGATTACCCGGCTATCCATGAAGGCTTCCAGGCACCGGACGCGGCGAGCCACAGCCATCTTCCGCTCACCTCCTATTATCTTGCGCTCGTGAAAGTGCTGGCTGGTTCTGACCGCGAATGGCCCTTTCACCTGGCTTTTCTTGTCTTTCCGATCCTGGCTGCCTGGGGAATGTATGATTTGGCTGGGCGGTTTGTCCGGTTACCGCTTGCGGCCGCAGCTCTTCTTGTCGTTTCGCCGGTTTTCCTGGTTCTCAGCCATACCTTAATGACCGACGTTCCGCTCCTCTGTTTTTGGATCCTGGCTTTCTCGCGGTTCCTCCGGATCCAGGATGAGACGATGCGAAGGGCCGATTGGGCTATTCTGGTCCTGAGCCTTCTGGGTGGCGCCTTTATTTCGCTGACGACCATCATTCCGGTTTCGGTATTCGCTTTCGGCGCCGTAGTAACCGGACGGCCCGCCGATCAAAGGACTCGACGTCAGCTTGCGGTTGTTCTAGCACTCCCGTTTGTCCTCTGGTTCCTCTGGTTCCTGCTGGCTTACGTGCACTACGGACGTTTCGTGCTGATCAGGACATTCCAACATATGAACCATCGAGCAGCCTTTGACTGGGGGTTGATCCAGCTAAAAGGGCTGAGCTTTGTTCTCAACATTGGAGGCGTGTTCACAATGCCCGTGGTGGCCTGGATCGCATTGGCGCGGGGTTTTCGCCTGCGCGTCGCCCTTCTGGTTTTTGGTTGCGCCTTCATTCCGTTCTACAGCTGGGTATCTGGATGGTCCTGGCCCGATACCTTCTTGTTCGCCCTGTTCCTCTCGACAGGAGTCTTGATTCTGGCGTCCCTGGCCGTGCTTTTGCCCGGCAAGCTGCGGTCGCTTATCCCGCCATACCAGGCCGGTGAAGTCGCGGCTTCCAGGAAACAGGCTCAAAGCTGGGGGCTTTTGTTTCTCTGGTTCGGCGCAGTGCTGGTTGCCTGCCTTGTTATTTACTACAGCGGTTCGGTGCGTTATACCCTGCCGGCCCTGCCCGTTATCATTCTGCTGGTTCTCGCGCAGTTGGAGCGAGTGAGCGGAGATTACTTTCGCCGGAACCTGGTGTCACTCGTTGTCCTGCTGACGGCGGTTTACTCTCTCTGGATCAGCGTGGGAGACTACCGATTTGCCTCAGTCTATCGTGATGCTGCGGCCGAGCTGTCGCAAAGCTACGCGCGGCCGGCGCACAGCATATGGATCACAGGAGAATGGGGTTTTCGGCACTATATGAATCGAGCGGGCGCCCGGACGCTTCTGCAAACGGCGACCGGGCCCAAAGCGGGTGATGTCATCATAAAGCCGCGGATCGCCATGCCGTGGGTCACACTTTACGATCCGCGCGAGTACACTGACCTTGTGGAACAGCGGCATGTGAAATCGAGTTCCCGAATCCGTCTGCTCGACTTCAGCTCACATGCCGGGTTTTACAGTACCGGGTGGGGGGTCTTACCGTTCAGTATTCGAAAAGCGGACGATCGCTGGGAATGGTTCAACATATACCGGGTTAAGAAAGAATACGAGGGACCTGTACCCGAGCCAACGCGGCCGTGGTAGGGCAACGCGGCAAACCAGGAAACAAAACGTCGAATGGGTTCAGCTTGATTCGATCACTTGTGAAACACTCGCCAGACGACAGAAATGCCAAACTCCTTGCTCGCGTCAGGGAATGGACCCAAGGCGCATCGGGAACTACATGGCGATGGAGTCTGGGGTTTGCGGCTCTCCTGATCGTTCACCTGATTTACGAGATCTTCAATGACGCGCCGCCCGTCTGGGACATGGCCTATCATCAGATAATGGGGCTCCAATACCTGGAGGCCTGGGATTCGGGGGCTCTCTGCAGCCAGTTTTCCGGTCTGTCCTCGTACTATCCCCCGCTTTACTATCTGCAGGAAGCCCTGGTAATCGGGCTGGTATCGTACACCCAATTCTTGCCGCTCCTGGCAAATCTGCCCGGGCTGTTCCTGCTGGGGTTCTGTACGTTTCGTACAGCCGAGCAAACGGTAGGACACCGCTGGGCATGGCTGGCTGGTCTTCTGCCTCTCCTGCTCCCGCTGGTAGCCTGGACTAGCCGTGAGTCGCTGCTTGATGTATCGCTTTCCGGTTGGGTGGCCGCGGCTGTATATGTCCTGTGGCGCAGCCGCATGCTTCAGAGACATGGCTGGTCGCTGCTTCTTGGGGTCGTGTTCGCCCTCGGGATGCTGACGAAGTGGACGTTTGTGTTGTTTCTCGTCTTCCCCTTGGGGTATGCACTTTACGCGTCGGGGGACCGTAAACGCTCCCTTCTGCATCTGTTGGATGCCGTGCTAGTGGCGCTTCCGCCTGTTTTCTACTGGTATTTGCCGAATCTGAAGTCACTGGCCGCCCGGTTTACGCTGACCTCGGGAGTCGGAACTTCCCTGGAACAGGATCCCACAGCCGCGACCCTGCTCGGTTGGCTCTACTATCCACGCGCTCTTGCCAGCTACTACCTCTATCTCCCTTTGACACTCCTGTTTGTCTTCGGGATTGTCAGGTGGCTGCGCGAGCCAGGCCGGGAAAATCGGGGCGAGGGGACGAGACTGCTCTGGTGGTGGCTGGGCGGCGCGCTGTTGGTTCTGACCCTTCTGGATGCCAAGGATCCGCGGTACGTGATGCCCGCGGCGGCTCCGCTAACGATTCTCCTGGTCAGGTTCTGGCGAGACCGCTCGCCGGTCGTCGCTGTCATCGGTCTGGTTGCTTTTCTGCAGTTTTTTCTGGTTTCCTTTAATATTCTCGGCAAGCCGGTCAAATGGGCGTTGTTTGACATCCCTGGTGATAGCGACTACATAAGTGTAGGTCGCGAGTGGGTCTTTTTTCAGACCCACTATTTTGACGCTGCCGGTCCTGCACACCGGGAGGACTGGGCCTTGGACGACATTTTGCGACTGCTTCCCGACGGCGAACCGATCGCGATGGTCCCGGAAGTGCCTCGGTTTAATTCGGGGACATTGCGGCTGGCCGGCTTGGTGCGGGGCAGAGATCTGGAAATTGTGAGGCTGGGAGACTCCCCGCACTCGGTTGATGTGCTGCGCGAGTTCAAGTGGGTTGTAGGAAAGACCGGCCATCAAGGTATTTCGTACCTGACCGCGTACAACTGCGAGATATACCGCAAGATGGCCGAAGACGGAAGGACGATCGCGGGGCGATGGAAGGCCCCGGATGGAGGTTGGATTTTACTTTGGAGGAGCTATGAAGAACGTTAACAGACGGGATTTCGCCAGGAAGTGCCTGGCGGTGGCAGCGACGGGATTCGTGTTTTCAAAAGCTCATGCGGCCAAGAGTGCTCCCCTGGCCTTTTCAACTCTTGGTTGTCCTGCCTGGGATTGGAAGACGATTATCGAACAGGCAAAGAAAATGGGCTATAGCGGATTAGAGTTGCGAGGCATTAAGAAGCAGATGGACCTGCCGACTCTGCCTGAGTTCGCCGGCACTGCCTGGAAGCAGAGCCTGAAAGAGGTTGAGGATAGCGGACTGAAAATCATTAATCTGGGCGCCTCAACGCAACTTCATGAACCGCGGTCGTCCAGGCGAAAGGCGGATCTCGATTCAGCCAAGAAGTTCATCGATTTGGCCCATAACTTGAAGTGTCCCTACATCCGGGTTTTCGGCGATCGCTTCGTAAAGGACGAGCCCCGTCAAGCGACCGTAGACCGCGTAATCGCAGGACTTAAGGAGCTCGGTGAACATGCGAAAGGAAGCGGAGTAACGGTGTTGTTGGAGAGCCATGGAGACTTCAACAAGTCGTCGGATCTGAAACCTATCTTCGAAAACGTGGGAATGTCTGAGGTGGGATTGCTTTGGGACATGCATCACACTTACGTTTTCGGTAATGAGCCGCCGGCGGAAACCTGGAAGCAGATGCGCAAGTACGTGCGTCATCTCCATATTAAAGATTCCCGTCGGGAAGGGTCGGATGTCCGATACATGCTCATCGGAACCGGAACGGTACCAGTGAAAGAGACAATTAGCATCCTGAGGTCAGGCGGCTACAAGGGTTGGTACAGCCTGGAGTGGGAAAAGGGATGGCATCCCGAACTGGAGGAGCCGGAGGTGGCTTTCCCGTATTTTGTGAAAATGATGCGGGAATATCTGGGGGAGAGCTAGGAATACGGCTTTTATCGTGGCCGGCGTCTCCCCAGTTGTCTTTGTCCGGTTGCGATAACTACTCTCGCGATTGACATGCAAATGATGGCTGCGGGCATCGACATTAAGGCGAGAGAAGCGGCGCAACTGGCGGAGCGCTGGCCGATCTCGGTTGTGATTCCTGCCTACAACGCCGCTTCTCATCTTGAGATCTGCCTGAAGGCGCTTTCGGCCAACGATCTCCGAAACACGGAGATCGTCGTTGTCGACGATGGGTCAACCGACGGGTCGGGCGCCATTGCGGCCGCTTTTGGCTGTCGATGCCTACCAACCCCAGGCCGGCAAGGGCCGGCCGGCGCCCGCAACCTGGGGTTTCGTGAAACGCTTCATCCTTACGTTCTATTTCTTGATTCCGATATCGTCCTGCCTTCGAACGCGCTCATTCTCATGCGCGAAACCCTGGATTTGTATGCTCACCGATCGGATGTCGCGGGCGTGCTTGGTCAGTACGCCGAGCAATTACCATGGGACGACTTCTGGACCAACTATAAAAACCTTGCGTCCTGCTATCTGTACCGGATTACCGAGACGCAGAGTCCGTTTCTGCACACCGCCATGTTGTGTATCCGGCGGGAAGTTCTGCAGGAGGCCGGTGGGTTTGATCCGACCCTGACGCATGGAGAGGATTTTTCCCTTGGCGCGCGCTTAGGCGCTCGCGGATACCGCTTTATCATCGATCGACGAATCAATGGACAGCATCTCAAACGCTATTCATTCACCGGGGTTTTTCGTGAAGACTGGCGGAGGGTCAGACAGTTAGCGTCAATTCAGCTGCCGGCCGAGGCAAGACGTTTTTCATACAAAGCCCACCGTTGGAACCGCCTCATTTCGTTGTTCCTGCCCGGCATGGTTGTGGGCTGCCTGGCCTCTTCGCTGTTCGATCTGCAATTTCTCCGTGTAGCGGCCGTCCTCGTTCTGGGCTTTTTCCTGCTGAACATGCATTTTCTGCTTTACTGTCGGAAAAAGCGGGGTCGCTGGTTTGCCCTGAAAGCCGGCGCCTTCCTCTTCCTGGAAATGCTATGGGCCGAAGTGGCGCTGCTCTTTCCCGGCAAAGGACGGTGGTGACCAGCCGCGATTTTCTTATTTCAGGCTATTGCGCAGGATTCGGAGCGCCCGCTTGGGGCTAAACAGGGAATTGATACTCATCGCGCATTCATAGGTGCACTGGCAGCCCAACTCTTTCTGATAGCGACGGGCGGAATCGGCTTGGGGAGAATTCCATAAGGCCCGAAAGTCACAATCGAATTGCCGGACGTTCCCCATCTTGCGATCCAATGTTTCACACAGATACACATCTCCGGTTTCGCCGAGGATTCCAATCAGGTCTCCTGCATAGCAGGGCGCGATCCGGCGATCAGCTGTGGCTGCCTCGCTGATCAGGCGGTAAGTTTCTTCTTCTTTGGCAATAACAGCCCGTTCTACGATCGATCCGGCGGGCTTCCGTTGTCTGCGGTATTGAATCACATCCCGGGAGATGGCGGCATACTTGTTCAGATTGACGGCTTTCAGAGTGGGATCGATCGGGTTGCCACGTACCAGCGTGATAGTGATAGCGTCCGGCTGAAGTTCTTCGGCCACAAACCGGTAGAACTCGCCAAAACAGTCTTGATTGGACGTAGAGACCGTCAAAGCGACGCCGACCGAGAGGTTGCGATGATCGGTCTTCAGTTCTTTCAAACCTTTCAAGGTGTCAAGAGCGCAGTCGAAGCTGCGCGGGTTCTGCCGGATGCGGTTATGAACATCTCGCGGCCCGTCGAGCGAAACGCCGGTTGCCACCTTGGCGTTCCGCACCTTCTGCAGTAGCGCTTGGGCGCGCTCGAGCGTCTTTGCCACCGAGTACCCGTTCGATGGAATCTGAATATTCCTCACCTTTGAATATCGTTCAAAAGCGGCGGCGATCTCCGGGAGATCAGGGCGAAGGTAAGGCTCCCCGCCTGTCAGGGAAACCGTCAGCAGATTCGGCAGGCTGGCAGCGATCTTCTCGATCTCTGACAGTTCCAGTTCATCCTTCTTTTTGTTCAGTTCTTCCCAGTAGAAGCAATGACGACACAGCAGATTACAGCGCGAGGTGACGAAAAAGATCAGGCTGACGGGAAGCCCGCGTTTAACTACCAGGCGTCCGGCGATCGCCAGGTCGTGGAAGGGCCGAGAACGCATTCAGCCAATCGTAACATGGATTGAACCTTTCGCTCGTGACCTCCGTTCTATTTTCAGAAGGAGGACGAATGATCAAACCAAGACCATTGTTGTTTTCGGCGCTGATTCTCACCGGGCTCATTGCTGTCGCTAATGCTCAATCCAACTCATGGCTCCATGTTCGTGTCGACAGTCCGAAAAAAGGCGGGGAAATCATAAAAGTTAACGTGCCTCTCTCTTTAGCCGAGACTGTCTTGCCTCTCGTTAAAGAGAGGGAAATTTCGGGCGGCAAGATCCGATTTGATCAAAAGGAGCTCACCACACAGGATCTACGTCGCATCTGGCAGGCCGTCAAAGAGCAGGGAGACGCCGAATACGTAACCGTCCAGAGCGCGGACTTGAACCTCCGTGTGGCGATAAAGGGAGATTATTTGCTGGTTCGGTCCAATGAGACCGCCAAGAGCCAGGTACAGGTGACACTACCGACTCGGGCCGTAGATGCCCTGCTTTCTGCTCCCGACGACACGTTGGACCTGCTGGCTGCGGTGCGCGCGCTGAAGACATCGGGGGCCAGCGAAATCGTCTCTATTACCGATGACGAGACCAACGTAAAGGTTTGGATCGACGAAAAGAACGTCAGCGAGTGAGGTTTGTGTTAAGGGCGGTCGGGAAGCGCTGAGGAGGTGATGGCATGTTAGCGAAGGTTACGGCTTCTATACTGCTCTTTACAGTCGCGGCCATCTTTTTCGGGGCGTTGGTCATTCATCGCACCGGAGTGCTCTATGTGGAAGTTGAGGAGAAGAAACCGGACGGCCAACGCCTCTATATGCCTGTCCCGATGTTACTGGCCCACGCGGCAGTGAGTGTCGCGCCCGAGCAGGCGTTGGAAGAGGTCAGGTCGGAGCTGACTTCACACACCGAGTTGATCCTCGCCGTATGCGAAGAATTGGCCGGCTGCCCTGACGGCCCGTTTGTGGAATATCGAAATGGCAGCGGCGAATATGTCACGGTTGCGAAGCGCGGAGGGCACCTCCTGGTGGATGTCAATTCTACCGCCGAGAAAGTCAAAGTCCATGTCCCGATAAACGGTGTGCAAAACCTTATCCGTCAGATAGCGAGGTAGGTGAGCGATGAGGCTGGCCTGCTATGTTCGCACCCAGGAGAGCATGAGCAGGCCGGCAGCGCTGAAAAGGATGTTCGGACCCCAGGCGGCCAGGAGCGGAGCGATGAGACCGTTGGCGCCCATAACGTCAAAAGCGCCAAACATTCCCCAATAGACGATCCCAATGAGGACTCCGGCGGCTATCCCGTACAAAGCGCCCTTCCTGCCCATGGAGAACGCAAAGGGGATCCCGAGCACGGTCATGATGACGCTTACAACCGGGAAGGAAAGCTTCTTGTAAAGTTCTGTTTTCAGTTGATCGACTTCAAAGCCCGCACGCTGCAGGCTGTTGATGTACTCCTTTAGTTCCCCGTAGGTCATCTTGCTCGATTCCTTCACTTCCTGTTCAAAACAGGAAGGCAGCTCGGGGAAAGCAAAATACCTTTCTGAGAAAGTCTCGAAATTCGGTTCGTTTCCGCCAGAGAAATCCCTCCGCCATCCCTGGCTTAAGATCCAATTCCTGGTTGCCGGATCCCAGCGTGCTTTCTTTGCATACAAATGCCAGTTCAACCGGTTGTCGTCGAGGTCCAGGTCATAGACCGATAGATCAGCGAAAACGTCGTTGCCGGAGTCGAAATGCCTATAGTTGTAAAGCCGGTCGTTCTCTCCGAATATCCAGTTCCGGCCGAGCTGATAATAGGTTTGGGCGGGACGTCCTTTGATCACGTTCCTCAGACTGTCCTGTTTCTGATTCGCATACGGGGTGATGTATTCCTCCAGTATGAACAAGCCCGCGCCGAAGAACACGGACATAAGGACCACCGG
>DAOTAI010000194.1:0-9101 GCA_035593865.1 Acidobacteriota bacterium | reverse complement strand
TCCTTGTTCAGGTCGACAACCGGCTATGGCTCGATGTGGAGCGTCGCCCCAGAGCGACTCGACCGGTAAACGACGCCAGGGAGGTGTCGCTGGTGCTCCACACGGACCGGGATAACGTAGCGGCTGTTTCTTAAGGTGACATACGGTTCTTGCACCAGGAACTTGGCCGTTGACCCGGTGAAGTAACGTCGGAGGTGTTCCTGAATCTGCTCCCGGAAATGGGTTTGACGCCTGCGTGCCTGCGAAAGCTCCGGATCCGCACTCTCACGGATCTCCCCGGAACGGTCTATCACACGTTCGATTTCGCGAATCTCCGAGTCGATTGCCGGGAGCTTGCTGACCAGGTCAGAGAGCTGCGGCCACTCGGTCGGTGTCAGAGATTTCTGCAGCTGATCGAAAGTCTCCAGCAAGCTCAGCAATTGCAGAAGTTGCTTTGGTTCCAGTACCTCGCCACTGATTGCCAGCCGGTCAAGCTGTTCCGCCGGGTCCTCGATATGAGTAAAATCCGGACGACTTCCGGAGGATATGAATCGCAGAGCTTCCTCGATCCGGGCGCCCCTCGTCCGCAGCTCGTCTTCTGTCAGGCCCGGTCGGATCTCACGAATCTCGGTTTTCCCGAGGGGGCTGTGAGCAAACGATTCCAGGATAGAGAGAAGCTGCGGAAATTCGAGTAGCTTGAGGGTTTCCTGGTCCATGGGAAAGGTTCAAAGCAACCGTAAATTGTCATTCAGTTTTCCGGTTGATCAAACTGGCGATGTAGCCTGCTCCAAAGCCGTTATCGATGTTCACGACAGAAACATTTGCCGAGCAGCTGTTCAGCATTCCGAGCAGCGCCGCTATGCCGTTTAACGAGGCACCGTAGCCGATTGACGTAGGAACCGCAATTACTGGCAGGTCCACGAGTCCGCCGATCACACTGGGGAGGGCCCCTTCCATTCCCGCCACCACAATGACGACTGTGCAGGAGCGAAGGACGTCCAGTTGCCCCAGAATGCGATGAAGTCCGGCGACTCCTACATCATAACAGCAGGCCGTCTCGTTCCCCATGGCCTCGGCGGTTACCTGGGCCTCCTCGGCCACCGGAATATCGGCCGTCCCGGCCGAGAAGATACCGATCTTTCCGCGGCCGCGATTCTGCTTGTCGCGCAGGACGGTCAAGGTGCGGGAGTCGGGGTGAAACTTGCACTCCGGGAATCGGGCCTTCAAACGCCGGTAGGTCTCCTCCGAGGCATGCGTCACCAGCAGGTTAGGGTTTCGGGCCAGAAGGGCGACCGCGATGCCCTCAATCTGTTCTTCAGTTTTTCCCTTGCCGAAGATTACTTCCGGAAAGCCGTGACGAAGCGCGCGGTGGTGGTCCACCTTGGCAAACTCGAGGTTCTGATAGGGCAGATCCTTAAGAAGCTCGAGGATCTGCTCTTCATTAATCGCGCCTTTCTTGAAGTCGCGCAAAGCCTTTTGCAGGTTCGTCGGTTTCATTGCGCCCGCTCACGCTGTTCTTTGAGTACGGCGCGCCGGCTGAGTCGAATCTTGTTCTGATCGTCGATATTCAGGACCTTAACCAGAATCTTGTCGCCGTTGTGAACTTCCTCGCGAATATCGTTAATCCTGCGCTCGGCGATCTCCGAAATGTGCAGCAGGCCTTCGGTGCCGGGCAGGATTTCAACGAAGGCGCCGAAATCCATGACGCGCGTGACTTTGCCCAAATAGGTCTTTCCAATTTCCGCAACCGCTGCCAACTCGCTGACCATACGGGTAGCACGTTCCGCAGCTTCGCTGTCGGACGAGAAGATTTTCACCGTTCCGTCGTCCTCAATATCAATCTTGACACCGGTTTGTTCAATGATCCCACGGATGATCTTTCCGCCCGGTCCGATAACCGCGCCGATCTTCTCGGTCGGAATACGCAGGGTCAGAATCCGGGGGGCGAAGACGGAGATCGCGGCTCGCGGTTCGTTGATGGTCTCGTTCATCTTGCCGAGGATGAAAAGCCTGCCTTCCTTGGCCTGTTGCAGGGCCTGCTGAAGGATAGCCTTGTCGACCCCTGTGATCTTGATGTCCATTTGCAACGCGGTTATACCCTCGGCGCTGCCGGCGACTTTGAAATCCATATCGCCATAGTGATCCTCGAATCCTGCTATATCGGACAGGATGCAGAATTCCTCGCCTTCCTTGATCAGTCCCATGGCAATGCCGGCAACGGGCTTAGTGATGGGAACGCCGGCATCCTGAAGAGCGAGTATTCCGCCGCAGACAGTCGCCATGGAAGACGATCCGTTCGATTCCAGAATGTCTGATACCACGCGGATTGTATAGGGAAACAGTTCCTCGCTTGGAAGGACTTTATTGATCGCTCGCTCAGCCAGCGCCCCGTGTCCAATCTCACGCCTGCCTGGTCCGCGCAACGGTCCGGTTTCTCCGACGCTGAAGGGAGGGAAATTGTAATGCAGCATAAAACGTTTGGAGGATTCACCGGTCAAATCCTCCATGCGTTGCATGTCTTCGGAAGTGCCCAGGGTAACGGTGACCAGAGCTTGCGTTTCCCCACGAGTGAACAAAGCGGAGCCATGAGTCCGGGGAAGCAGGCCCACTTCGCCCGTGATTGGCCGGATTTCATTGAAAGCCCGACCGTCGGGCCGCTTCTTTTCTTTTATCACCTGTGCCCGGAATAACGACTCTTTGAGAAGGTCGAAGGATCTGGCGGCAATCTGCCTCGTTTCAACTTCTTCCTCAGGAAACTCAGCCAAGACTTCCTGCTTGACCTCTTCCATCCGTTTCTCGCTCGCCAGTTTGCCCTCGGTGTTCAGGGCTTCCAGAATCTTGCCGCGAGCTTTCTCCACCTTCTGCTCGATTTCGGGATCTGTGGCCAATGGAGTGACTGGGCGTTTAACTACGTTCAGGCGAGATCCCAGTTCCTTGATAGCTGCCGCAATCTGCTTGACAGCGTTGTGTCCGAATTCCAGCGCTTCGAGCATGGTCTCTTCGGAGACATGCCGGGCACCGGCCTCGACCATGACAATCGCCTCTTCCGTTCCCGCCACAACCAGATCGATAGAACTTTTTTCGAGTTGGGACAAACGAGGATTGATCACGAAGTTACCATCTATCAACCCCACTCGAACGCCGGCAACCACGTGATGAAACGGTATAGGTGAGAGGTAAAGCGCTGCTCCGGCGCCAATTATCCCCAGGACATCCTGGTTCATATCGGGTTCCGCGGACAAAACCATCGCCATGATCTGGGTATCATCGCGGTAAGACTCGGGAAAAAGCGGTCGCAGTGGGCGATCCATCAGTCGGCTGCTGAGAATTTCCTTCTCGGTGGGCCGACCTTCTCTCTTGAAGAATCCGCCCGGAATGCGCCCCGCGGCATAAGTGTATTCGCGGTAATCGCAAGTCAGGGGCAGAAAGTCGATGCCCTCACGGGGAGGCGAAGAGCAGGCTGTCACCAGAACGACTGAATCGCCGTACTTGACCCAGACCGAGCCTTCGGCCTGTCTGGCTACCTTTCCTGTCTCGATGATCAGCTCGTGCTCCCCTAAGGGCAGATTGACTGTCTCGGTCATGGTTGTTCCTTCCTCCAACTTAATGAAAGCCGATTAAGTGGTTTGGTGATAAGGAGATACTGAATGTTAGCACAAACGACGCGGTTCAAGCGAAACACCCAACCGCGAAGTTGAGAGATTACTGGCAATGCTGGGGATGTTAAACGAACTGATGTAGTCAGAGTCCGCCTCTTACTTGCGGATTCCCAACCGATCGATCAAGTCTTTGTAGCGGTTGAAATTCGTCCTTTTCAGATAGTCTAAAAGGCGGCGGCGTTGACCGACAAGCTTCAGTAGACCTCGACGAGAATGATGATCCTTCTTGTGGGTTTTGAAGTGTTCCGTCAAATAGCTGATCCGCTCGCTCAGTAAGGCGACTTGAACCTCTGGTGACCCAGTATCCGCTTCGTGCAGTCTGTAATTTGCAATAACGCCGCTTTTGCCTTCCTTCGTCAAAGCCATATATATCTCGTTTCGTCCAGTTTTTAAGAAAGAAGATAATCTAGCAGAAATGGAGTTTTCCGACAAGCCCGAGGAAATTTGCAGATTTCGCCGGATTTAGTAAACCTTCCTCTACAACAACTTTCAAACGGCGCGGCCGGGATCGAAAGTTCGAAGTCCCGCCTTTAGGCGACCCTTAGATCGTTCACTTAGCAACGACTGACCGCCGGGCAAACTGCCCGGCTGAAGCCGGTACTCCGAACTTTCGCTCCGGGCGCTCCTAGTCAGTCAACCTTGGCAACGCCACAGGAGCGACCTTGTTGAAATCCAACTTCGCCATTTCCGCCACCGTTTCTTGCATCACGCTGATCGGTGTCGGATTGACCGTCACGACAAAGGGGAGGTTGGTGGGATCCGGCCAACTCTCCTGAATGACCGCATCAATATTAATACCTCGTTTGGCCAGCACGGATGCAATTGCTGCGATGATTCCGGGCTGGTCCTTTACCAGAAAGCGGATGTAGAACGGGTATTTTTCCAGCTCCGGGTCAGTCGACTCGCTCAACTGCTGGCCAAGGATCTGGTTTCGATGAAAGAGTGCCCGACCTTGCTTCCATAAAACGGCGTTTAACACGTCCGCCACAACCGAGACAGAAGTAGGATCGCCGCCTGCGCCTCGGCCCATGTAGATTGTGGAGCCAAGCCGCTTTCCCACAACTTCGACCGCGTTTAGCACCCCGGAGACATTGGCCAACGGCAATCGAGAATCAACCAGAAATGGGCTCACGCGAAGCACGAGCGAATGATTGCGTTGTTCGGCAATCCCGAGCAATCGTACGCGGCTGTTGAGTTTCTTCGCGTAGCTGACATCAATCGGCCAGATATCCGAAATACCGCGAGTCGGGATCTGCGAAGGATGGATCCAGCGGCCGAAAGACAGACCGGCGAGAATGGACAATTTATCGGCGGTATCCCTGCCCGAGACATCCAGCGAGGGATCAGCCTCGGCGTATCCCAGTGCCTGCGCCTGGTCCAGGACTTCGCGGAACTCACGTCCGCTTTCGGTCATTTCGGACAGGATGAAGTTGCAGGTCCCGTTAAGAATGCCGCGCACGCGTAACATTCGATCGGCAAACAGGGAACGCCGTAACGCTCGAATAATCGGGATTCCTCCGGCAACCGATGCTTCAAAACCCAGGTAGGCGTTGCATTTGACGGCAGTATTCAGATATTCCACACCAGATCGGGCCATTAGCGCCTTATTGGCGGTCACTACGCCTTTCTGCATGGAAAGAGCTGTCGAAATGATCTGATGAGCCGGTTCGATCCCACCCAGCAGTTCTACGACCACGTCCGACGGGGCTTTGAGGAATTCATCCACGTTGTCGGTGAGCATCGTCTCACGCGGAAGCCAGGAGAGGTCCAATTCGCGGTAGCGGCGATCCAGAACCACAGAGAGCTGTAGTCGAGCGCCCACTTCCTGCTGGTAACGCTCCTTCTCTTCCAGCAGAAGCCGCGCAACCGCTCCGCCAACGGTTCCTATTCCCGCCAGGGCGATGCGAAATTCAGGGCTCGGATGAGACGGCATTAATTTCCCTCCTTTCCAGGTTGGCCAGATCGAACTCGCGGTGAATGGCCCTTACCGCAGTTTGCAGATGCTCTTTTCTGATGATACAGGTGATCCTGACTTCGGATGTACTGATCAACTCAATATTAATATTCTGATCGGCCAGGGCCCGGAACATCCGCGCGGCAACGCCAGGCGTACTCGCGACTCCCGATCCGATGATCGACACCGTGGCGACATCCGGGTCGATCTGAACCCCGGTGGCGCCCACCTGCCCCATAACGTGTTTGAGGATCTCCCCGGCTTCGAAAACATTATCCTCCGCAACGATCAGCGAGACGTCATTGGAATTATCGTGGGTGATCCCCTGAATGATAAGGCGGATGCAAATCCCCGCGTCCGCGAGTGCCTGGGAGATCCTTGCAGCCACTCCGGGTACGTCCCGTACTCGTGTCAAGGCAATTCGCCCGATTTTGGCATCGCCGGTTACACCGGTAACCACTACTTTTTCCAATTTATCCTCCTTAACGATGCGGGTGCCGGAAAGGTCGCAAAAGCTCGAACGGACCTCGAGCAGGACATTGTAGTTGTTCGCGATCTCAGTGCAGCGGGGATGGAGCACTTTAGATCCGGAGGCCGCATACTCCAGCATTTCTTCGTAGCTGATATAGCGAAGAAGTCGAGCTTCTGGAACTATGTTGGGATCGGCGGTATAGACGCCATTGACGTCCGTGTAAATACAGCAGGGAACCTGTAAAGCGGCGGCAAGAGCCGTAGCCGTTGTATCCGACCCGCCCCGGCCGAGTGTGGTAATCTGCGCGTCTGAGGTAATGCCTTGGAACCCGGCAACGATAACGATTGAGCCTTCATCCAGTTGCTGGCGGATCTTTTCCGTTTTGATGGCCTTGATCCGGGCGTGAGAGAAACTATTGTCGGTAAGAATGCCGCACTGTGCACCGGTCATTGAAACGGCCTTGCAACCCAAGTGATGCACCGCCATGGCCAGCAGTGCGATCGAGACCTGCTCTCCCGTCGTCAGAAGCATATCCAACTCACGAGGACTCGGCCGATCGGTAATCTGACGAGCCATTGCAATCAGCTGATCGGTAGTCTTGCCCATGGCGGAGACCACGACGACCTGCTTTATACCTTTTTCGTAGTCCTTCGCGAGATCACTTGCTACTTTCTTGATCCGTTCAACAGATCCAACCGACGTCCCGCCATATTTCTTGACGACGATGGGGCACGGACTCATATGGTTACCTCATCTACAGCTGCCGGTGCTGAAGGACCGCTTGCTAGGGAGTAGGCAAATTGCGTGAAGCAAGCGCCGAAACCGTTTAAAGTGCGGCGACGCCCTCCCTTCCGTCAAGCGTCGGACTCCTTCTGCCTACTATACTTTAAACGTATCTTTCGACCGTTGGGCAACAAGCGAAGTCGGCAATCAGCGGCCAGGCAAGTGTGCAATAATACGAACGGCTTTCATGGCTGTCAAGCGGGCTTTGCGCCTGGGTGCCCGCTCGGCAGAGCCAGGATTGGGAGCCAACCCACCTTATGAACCGATTCGAAGACTCGGTACTGAAAACGATCCGGAGTCATCGCCTCCTTGACAGGGGACAGACTGTGGTCGTCGCCGTCTCCGGCGGTCCGGACTCTGTAGCTCTTCTCCTCACTCTTGTTCAGCTGCGCCATGAGCTGGATATAGTCATCCAGGCGGCTCATGTTAATCACCTGTTGCGGGGTGCCGAATCCGAGGGCGATGAGCGATTCGTATGGGAGCTGTGCGAATCACTTCAAGTTCCACTTCACGTGAGGCGTCTTGAAACAAGTCAGGGGGCAGAGAACAGCAGGCAGAACCTGGAGGATTACGCAAGACGCCTGCGGTACGGGTTCCTGTTTGAAGTTGCCGCTGAGCATAAGGCGGTGGTCGCGACCGGGCATACACTCAACGACCTGAGCGAAACATTCCTCCTAAAGCTGTTCCGGGGGGCGGGTCTCTCAGGTCTGTCAGGAATTTATCCGTGTAGGCGAAACGAGCTAGAAGGTGGTGTGGTCGTTAACGTCGTCCGCCCTTTACTGTACTGCAGTCGATCAGAAGTCCTCGACTACCTGGCACAAAAAGAGGTCTCCTTTCGACAGGACTCAAGCAATCGAGACCTGACTTTCGATCGTAACCTGCTGCGGCATGAGTTGATACCGTTCATTGAGAAGAGACTCAATCCCGAGGTGCTTCGAATTCTAGGCAGGACGGCCTCGCTCTTCCGGGAGCTGGAGGACTACTTGTCGCCTGTTCTTGACAAGGCTTATCAAGCCTGCCGGGAACCAGAGGAGGCTCCAGCCCTTAAGACAAAGGGACTTTTGTCACAGCATCCCTTCGTGCAAAAAGAGATAGTACGGCGTGCGCTGAAAGAACTTAGGGGGGACCTGAAAGACGTATCGGCGCGCCAGGTCGAAGACATTTTGCGTCTGGCTACAGGGCAAAGTGGAAGCGAATGCCATCTGGGAGGCGGGATCCGAGTGCGCCGGGAGTTTGACCGGCTCCGATTTGGCGCCGAAAAGCGTATTCCTCAGTTTGAATATAAACTAACGATCCCGGGAGACGTATATATAAAGGAAGCAAGAAAGCGAATTGTTGTTCGAAAAGCGAGCCGGGCCAAGGCCGATCAAGTAAACAGCAAGGCCCTTTCCAGGCGCGTAGTGCTCTCGTTTCAGGATTGCTGCCTGGGAGTCCGCAACCGCAGAGCAGGTGATCGCTATCGAGTTGGGAAACGATATCGGAAACTGAAGGAGATTCTGATAGAAAAGAAAATTCCGCGAAGCCGCAGGGATGAGTTGCTCGTCCTACATGATGGCGAGAAGATAATCTGGGTGGAAGGGCTGCCCCCCAATCCCGATTTTCAGGTAGCTCCCCAGACCCCGGTGATCGAAATCGAAATCCAGGATGAAACTTTCGCTCGCTAACGGCTTCTAATCCAATGGACGTTCGGCCGGTCGATGAGGTGGATGTATTTGCTCACGTTTTTGCTCACGTTATTGTTAACAAAAGACTTAAAGCCTGTAGCGGTTTATGGGGCGATCCTTTATAATAGCAACTACGGCACTGTCTCCGGCTACTCTTTCATATGACCCGGTACCGTTGGATCGGTGCTGTGACAGCGGTGGAGCACCGCAAATCCCTCCTGGTCCGGCATGGAGGTTTAGATTTTGAATACAACTGCAAAGAACGTATTTCTCTGGATCGTCATTATCGTAGCTGTTGTCGTCTTATGGAATTTCTTAAGCACGGTAAAGAACGGTAATGTCCAGGAATTGACGTACTCGGAATTCACGCAGTTCATGGATGAAGGCCGCATCAAGAGCACTTTAACCCCGGTCGTTATGACGGGAAACAAGGTTGAAGGGAAGATGCTTCCGGCCGGTGCTGCAAGTGAAACCAATTTCCGGGTACTGATACCGAAAGGCTCCGAAGAGACGATTGCCAATGCCTTGAACGCCAAGGGGGTGAAAGTCAAGGTAGCCGACGACGACCAAGGCTCATGGATCTACATGAT
>DAOTAI010000193.1:0-9262 GCA_035593865.1 Acidobacteriota bacterium | reverse complement strand
GGACCAATCCCACCGAGTGACCGGCCCGCTTAGCGTTTCGAATGACCTCCCTGATTTCAGCGATTGTTCTGATGACTTGCATAGTCTCCCCTGGCGTTGACACCGGAAACACCGGCTGTCATTTCTTTCTGGCAGGCGTTGTGACCGGTTCAGCCTCACATCGGGGACGTGGGAATTCACCTTCTCGCACTTCCCGCGCGTATTCCTCGGCGGCCGTCACGATAATCTCTCGAAGGTTCGCGTATTGTTTGACAAACGACGGAACTGGGCCGTGATAAAGACCAAAGGCATCAGAGCTGACAAGAACCTGCCCATCACAGAAGGGACCAGCTCCAATGCCTATCGTCGGAATACGAAGGGCGGCAGTCACTTCAGCTGCGACAGAGTCTGGAATCGATTCGAGGACAATTGAAAACGCGCCGGCCTCCTCCAAAGCCCGGGCATCTTCGAGCAGCAAACGCGCTGACTCGCTGTCGCGTGCCTGCCTCCGGAACCCTCCCAATTGGTGGATTGACTGAGGGGTGAGCCCGAGGTGACCCATAACCGGGATACCAATCTCGACTAAACGGTTGACGACATCAAGTATTCCTTTGCCGCCTTCAATTTTGACAGCCTCCGCCCCCGCTTCTTGAATAAAGCGGCCGGCGTTTCTGACGGCTTCGGTAATAGAAACCTGGTAAGAGAGAAACGGCATGTCCGCAACCACCAGGGCCCGGGAGACACCGCGCACGACCGCCTTGGTGTGATGAAGCATGTCCTCCATCGTTACCGGAATCGTGGTGTCGTAGCCCAGCACCACGTTTCCGACCGAATCTCCAACCAGCAGAACATCAATCCCTGCTGAATCCAATAAATGCGCCATGTTGGCGTCATACGCCGTCAAAACGGTAATCTTCTGTCCACGGGCCTTCATTTCTCGGAGGTCGGTGGTTCGCACCTTTTTCATTCTTGTTCCTTTAGCAGCGCATTCAATTTCCTGGCCCGGATCCCGTCCAACCCCTGTTCCGCGGCAAGGCGAACGGCGTAAAGACCCAGCACCCTGTATATGTTCTCGACCTCTTCCAGATTCGAATTGGCAGCCAAGGCACGAAGATGACACTCAATCGTTCCAAGGTCGCCCCTGACTATCGGTCCGGTCAACGCCATGCCTCTGTTCATATCGAAAACGTTGTTGACCGATTGTTGCGCCAGAATTTTAAAGCCGCTGGCCGCTTCTTCGCGAGTCAATCCCGCCTGCTCGAGCAGCCGGAGACCGGCCTCGAGGAGAACAACCAGGTCGTTACAAATCAACACGGCCGCGGCGTGGTACAGGGGGCGAGACTCGTTGGGAATCTCGAGCAAACGCCCGTGCAAAAGCTCAACGATCTCCCTGGCCCACCGGCCCGCCTCTCCTTCCCCGGTAAGCACGTACAGACACCCGATCAGCGCCGTCTGCCCTCTCTCCGGAGAAGGCACGGTCTGAAGAGGATGCAACGCCGCGCACGATGTCCCTTTTTCCTGCAGGCACTTCAGGACGTCCAGTCCGTGTACTCCGCAGGTGTGAATGACTGTCCCGCCCTGCCAACCGGACTGCGCTAACAGACTGGCAACCGGGCGGACTGCGTCGTCGGGAACGGCTACAATGAGCCGCGAGCAAAAGCTCGGTAGTTCTTCGTAGGCTACCGGTCGAACGCCGGCGCCGATGAATTCTGCCGCTTTCGCTGCCTTTTCTGTTGTCCGGCTGGCGACCGCGACAACTGGCGACCCGGCTTGGTAAAGAAGCCGCCCGATCGATTGCCCAATACGCCCTGCCCCTGCAATCCCTATCGGTCGTTTGATCAAGAGTTAGATTATAGCGCGAGATACAGTGATTTTGCCCAGCGATCGGCTCGAAAACCCAGTGCTTGCGGTGCTAGGGGTGCTTGAAAGCCGGTTGTAGTCTGCCGGCTCTTCTGGTAACCTCCTGTTGTCGTCAACTCGGATCTTACGAGGTGCACAAGGGAAGCGGGTGTGATTCCCGCACGGTCGCGCCACTGTGATCGGCGAGTGGACACGAACAGGTGGACAAGCCACCAGTCACTCCATAGCGGGGGAAGACTTCGTTGTCCGCGTTTGAGCCGTAAGTCAGGAAACCTGCCTCGGAAGGCCTGAAATTACAACTCTTCGCGTCAAAGGGTTGGAAGTCTCGTGATTTCCTACAAACCCATGGCGCCGCTTGGGTGCAAGTGCACTCAGGGAGGCTGCTAATGCGTAATCAACAACTCTGGGTAGGATTCTTAAGAATCAGTGTGTTCGTTGGTCTGTCAACCGTTCTGTGGTCCACAGCGCTGGCCGGCGCCTTGTCAGGAAAGGTGCGAGACGAGCAAGGTCGAGCTCTGCCTGGAATTCACGTGCAATTGCAGGGGCAGGGTGTAACCCAAAGCACAGTAAGCGACTCGTCGGGTGAATACAGGTTCGACAATCTTTCCGCAGGTCCTTACAGCCTTGCGGTACGCGAGCTGGGGTTTGAATCTGAAACAGTGCAGCTGACTTTGACCGCTGCGACGGAGAAAAAGCATGACCTGCTGGTGCGACTTGAGCTTCTGGAGCAGCGGGTCGTGGTAACGGCTACGCGAAACGAGGTCTCAACCAGTCTACTCGGCAACTCGGTGACGGTCATCTCAGGGGAAGAAGCTCGCCAGGCGTCGCAGCTCAGTGATCTTCTCCGGACTGTCAGCGGTCTTCACATTGTGCAAACTGGTACGCCGGGCGCGGTCACGAGCCTCTACCTGCGGGGAGGGGAATCGGACTACTCAAAAGTCCTTCTTGATGGAATTCCCCTGAATCAGCCTGGTGGTTTTGTCGATCTCTCAAACCTGACCACTGCCGGAATAGAACGGATTGAGGTTGTCCGCGGACCACAGAGCGCACTTTACGGCTCGGACGCTATTGCCGGCGTAGTTCAGATCTTTACACAGAAAGCGGATGAAGAGATCACCAGACCTCGGGTGGAACTCACTCTGGAAGGAGGCAACTACTCGACACTAGGGACCAGCGGTCGAGTAAGCGGGAAAACGGGTCGCCTCAGCTACACCGGGCTTTTCAGCCACCTCGAGACCGACAATTCTGTCCCGAACAGCTTCTTTAACAACAACACTGCGACCGCCATGCTTGGTCTGGACATAGCGCCTGACACATCCTTGTCTATGATCGCCAGGGGCGAGTACGGCCGAGCTGGGGTCCCCGGTCCTACCCTTTTCGGCCCAGCGGACCTGGAGGAATATTACCGAAAGAGGAATTCGCTGTTTGGCGCGAACTTTAGTCAGCGCCTGTCGCCCCAAGTCAGCCACCGATTCATGTACTCGCAGGCGCAGATTAACGAACTTTCCGAAGATCCGGTTGATTCCGGAACCTTTATTCCTTCGTTCGAGGGTAGAACGGGCCCCCTCTCCTTTGATTTCCCATACTCTTTCCTGAATGCCACGCGTAAGCAAGTCGCCGGATACCACGCGGATTTCACCGCATCAGGTCACGTGCTTGCTACCGGAATCGAGTATGAACACGAGCGGGGGGTGGTCGGTGAGGTTCGAGCGTCGCGAAGCAATTTCGGCTACTATCTTCAAGACCAATGGATGCCGACAACTCGCCTGGCGCTAACCGGAGGCGTGCGTTTGGACCGTAACGGGAGCTTCGGCTTTGCTGCAACGCCGCGGTTTTCGGTCGCGTGGCTCTTGAGAAATGGCGGGCCGAGCAGCTTTTGGGGGATGACCCGGCCAAAGTTTAACTTCGGCCTCGGTATAAAAGAACCGAGCTTGGTTGAATCGTTCAGTACCAACCCTTTCTTCCGCGGAAATCCCGATCTCGAACCGGAACGAACCAGAAGCGTGGAGGTGGGGATCGAACAACGACTGGCGGGAAATCGGGTACGCGTCGAGGTCAACGGATTCTACAATCACTTTATAGATCAGATTGACATCCTTACGACTGACGCCCAGACTTTTGAAGCGTCCTATTTCAACATCGGTCGGAGCCAGGCATGGGGCGTGGAGCATGTTCTGGAAATTCGAGCCAATCAAGCCTGGCGCGTGATCGGCGGATATACCTACTTGAATACCAGGATTCTTGAAACCGCTTCTCCCTTTCACCCCGTGCTGCAAGCCGGATCCCGACTGCTTCGTCGTCCGACGCACTCAGGATTTGTGACCGCCGGTTGGTTCAAGCCTCGATGGGGCTTGAGCAGTCGGGCCTCTTTTATAGGGAAACGTACCGACAACGACTTTTACAACCTTGGCCTGCAAGAGGTTGCCGGCTATGTGCGAGTGGATCTGAACGGTAGCTTTCAAATTACCGAGCGAGTGGATCTTTTTGCGGCAATTCAGAATATGCTCGATAGCGATTATCCTGAGGTGCTCGGTTACCCGGCGCTAAAGTTTAATTTCAGGACAGGGATGAGGATAAGATTCTAGTCCTCAGAAACCTGAAAGTTCTCCAAAGGAACAACAACCCCCAGGACGAACAGGGGCTCTGGATCGGCTCATGAAACGCGTCTGGCTCCTCGTCACAGTAATTTCGATCGCGGCTGCTCTCGGGGCACTTCTCGTAGCCGTCCGTTCGAAACCTGTTCCGCTGGATCCGGTTTCGGGAAAGCGCATTATTTCACTTGCGCCCAGTTTGACTGAAACCCTGTTCGCGCTGGGGGTAGGGGATCAATTGGTCGGCGTAACCAGTTACTGTAATTACCCGGCAGAGGCAAAGGCCATAGAGAAGGTCGGCGATTTTATCAATCCCAGCCTGGAGAAAATCGTCAGCCTTCGGCCCGATCTGATTCTCGCCGAACACTGGAGCTCGTCGAAGATTTCGAAAAGGCTTTCACAACTTGGACTCGAAGTGGTCGAGACGACGAGTCCCTCGTCAATCGACCAGGTTTACGAGTTAATCAGGCAAGTTGGCGAAGCAACGGGAAGAAATCGCGAAGCGGACAAACGTATTGCCGAGATGAAGGAACGCATTGCCGCCGCCCGGCTTAGAGCCGCTCGCTTCCGCTTTCGGCCTTCGATTTATGTCGAGATTGATCCCCCTTCCTGGACCGTGGGAAGGCGCAGCTACACTAGTGAGGCAATTTTGATAGCCGGCGGACGTAATCTTTTCGACGATGTCAACCGACCTTCGCTGCTCGTTTCCAAGGAAATGGTGCTCCAAAAGGATCCGGACGTCATTCTCAGTTTCGTAGCGAAGGCTGACGAGATCAGGGCTCGTCCGGGTTGGGCCGATCTCAGGGCAGTCAGAGAGGGGCGCATAATAGATGATTTCAATCGAGACCTCCTTTCCAGGGGGACGTTCAGGCTGGTCGAAGGGATTGAGCAGCTTCAGCAAAGGCTGGAGGGGATGCAGTAAATGATGCCCCCGAAGACCCGCCCGGTAAGATCACTGGCAGTACTGCTCGTGCTTCTTTTGACAGCGATCGTGCTGGCCCTTTTCATCGGACCGGTGGCCGACGCCTCCTCGATTATCATCTGGCGCATTCGTTTTCCCAGGGTTCTGATGGGGCTGCTGGTTGGCGCCGGGCTGGCCGCCTCGGGAACCGTTTTTCAGGGCGTGCTGCGTAATCCTCTGGCTGACCCCTTTATGCTGGGAACGTCGAGCGCCGCGGCAGCAGGGGTGATGCTCGCGGGCGCTTTTCAGCTCGGCGGTTACTCCTCGCTTTACTTTATGGCTTTGACCTTTGCCCTTCTTTCGATCCTTCTCGTTTATCGCATTGCCCAGATAGAGGGAAAGGCGCCCATTCAGACAATGATCCTGGCGGGAGTGATCGTAAGCCTCTTTTTCAACGCCGCGGTGTTTGTCTTCTTCTCGATTTTCTACAGGGAGTCTTTTAATACCCTTTTTTACTTGCTCGGCACCCTCACGGAAGCAGACCCCACCCTTATTGGCATTTCTTCGGTTCTAATCGCCGGAGGGCTTCTGGTCTGCTGGCACCTGTCGCGTGATCTCGATATCCTGACTCAGGGAGAGCAGACGGCCCTGCACCTGGGCGTCGAGGTGGAAAAGGTCAAGAAGATCCTGTTTGCTGCAGCATCCTGCATGGTCGCTGCCGCGGTGGCCGTTGCGGGAATGATCGGCTTTGTTGGGCTGATTGTTCCTCACATGCTAAGGATGGTTGTAGGACCCAATCATCGCACTCTGATTCCAGCGGCGGCGCTGGGAGGCGCCATCTTCCTGATTGTTGCTGATACACTAGCTCGAACTCTGGTCGCTCCCATTGAGATCCCGGTCGGGGCGCTGACTGCGCTCGTCGGGTCGCCGTATTTCGTTTACCTGCTGAGGCGGCGCCAGCGCTACGGGCAGTTCTGAAAAGAGGTTTGGATGTCCTTTCATCTGAACAACGTTACCTTCAGCTACCGTAACGGCTTCAGGCTGACAAACCTGAGTCTCGAAATTCCCAGTGGGTCGTTCTTGGGCTTGATTGGGCCTAATGGCAGCGGGAAAAGCACGCTGTTGCGGCTCATGTGTGCAGAACTCAAACCCGATTCCGGAAGGGTGCTTCTCGACGGTCGTCCCGTTTCCGATTTTCCGACCATGGAGCGGGCGCGGCAAATGGCGGTTATCTCAGCAGAGCAGCATTTCGACTTCCCATTTCTCGTTTGGGACGTGGTGGCCATGGGACGATTCCCGCATCTCGGACGAATGCGAAAAACCGCCTCCACAGACGATGAGATCATTCGCGAGGCCCTGCGCCTCACGGACGTGGAACGCTTCGCCGACCGCCCGGTCTCTCGGTTATCCTCCGGAGAGCGGCAGCGCGTCCTGATCGCGAGGGCAATGGCACAAGAACCGGCCATCATGTTGCTTGATGAACCCGATGCTCACCTGGATCTGCATCATCAGCTGAATATCTTTCGGCTCTTGCAGCGTCTGAACCAGGAGCGGGGAATCTCCCTGGTAGTGATTCTGCACGATTTGACCGTAGCTGCTTCCTTTTGCAAGCGACTTGCGTTGCTTGACAGAGGCCAGCTGATCAGGCACGGACCACCATCAGAAGTGATCACACCGGAAATCATCCAAAGTGTGTACGGAAAGGACGTAATTGTCTTTCGAAACCCGGTGACCGGGCTTCCGAATGTGGCGATCGGCGACGGCAGTTAGCGGGCGGGCAGAGCACACCAGCGATTCTGTTTGAAGATCCGGTGCCGGACTCTAGAGCAGCGATTTTCCGGGCCGAATTGATTGGAACGTCGGCGCCCTGAAACAGCAAGCGGCAGCCGGACTGCACCCTCTGTTCGTAGTATTGGCTTTAGCCGGGCAGTTGCCCAGCGTACAATTGTTTCTATATTAAGGCCCGCACGAAGATCCTATGTGAGGTGGGACTACGAACGGGAATGCAGCCGGGATCGCAAGTTCGTAGTACCGGCTTTAGCCGGGCAGTTGCCCAGCGGTCAACTGTTGATATCTGACCGCTTTAAGGCCCGCCTGAAGGCGGAACTACAAACGGGGCACTTGCCCAGCGGTCAGTTGGCGCCGTATGAACGATTTAACAGCCCGCCTGAAAGCGGAACTACAAACAGGTGACCCAGGCGGCAGAGGCAGTCACCGGTTGGCAGCGACCTTACTGCTCTGCTCGGCGACGAGCTGTCGTGTGGCTTCGAGAGCAGCTTCGTAGTTCGGATGGGTCGCCACTTCCTTCACATACTCAATGTAACGGATCCTGTCGTCTGGGTCGATTATGAAGATCGCCCGTGAATCGAGCCGCAGCTCTTTGATGAGTGTGCCATAACTCGTACCGAACGATGCGTCTTTGTGATCGGAAAGCATGATGACTTTGTCGACGCCTGCGGCGGCACACCACCGGCTTTGGGCAAAGGGCAGGTCCATGCTGATGGTATAAACGCTCACACCTGGAAGGCTGCCTGCCTCCTGATTAAATCGTCGAGTCTGAGCGTCGCACACCGGCGTATCCAGAGAAGGAACGACACTGAAAACCCGAATCTTGCCTTGCGTCTGTTCCAAGGTGACAGGTTTCAGGTCCTTTCCAATCGCCGTAAAATCGGGCGCCTTGTCCCCGATCTTCAATTCAGGTCCAACGAGAGTGAATGGCTTGCCTTTCAGCGTAACGGAACCCGGTCGTTCAGTCATGGTCTTCCTCCTTGCCTTTTCAACGATTCTACTTTTTTTGGAAGACGACCTGAAGGATAGGAGCAAGAAGCCAGAAGCCAGAAGCCAGAAGGCAAAACTCAGAAGCCAGGAGCCGGAGCCAGAAGGCAGAAGTCAGAAGTCAGGAGGCAGAAGTCAGGAGCCTCATTGTGGCGGACTTTCGAGTTCCAGAATCCAGCGACATCTCCTGGTTTGTTGCTCCTGGCTCCTTGCTTCTTGCTTCTGAGCCTTGCTTCTGGCTTCTGGCTTCTGCCTTCTTGCTTTACAGTTCGCCGCTCAATCGTCGATTTCGGGTGGGTCTTTCTTGTCTGCTCCCGGCAGATCGCATCGATTAGACATTCAGGTTGAGATTCCCATTTTCGGGAGAACCCACTTCATCAACACGATATAGACAACCAGGAAGGCTATTACCGGTAGGAGGTCCATTGATTCCTAGCCTTTGGGGTTACTCAGCAACCCATTTCCGCAGCTCTTCTTTTAGTGCCTCGGCGCTGAACTTCATGCCGATGTTCAAATCTCGTGCGTCGAGGAACAGGGTCGGTTCAGGTGGTTCGTTCTTCCAGACAAGATGCGGCTTGTAGACGACCGCCATGTCCCAGGCCACTTCGTTTGGCGGGTATCTGAGCTGACGCGTGTACACCTTGCTGGTGAATGTCCACAAATCCCAGTAGTGCTCGACGCGAGGATCCGGCAGATAAGCCGAGCTCGTCGTCGCGCTGTGTCGCGTGTCGTTCGCCATGAGAGGTGTCCACATCACGAACACCTTCACTCTGGCGTTAGGCATTTCATTTAGAACTGATCTGACTTCGGAGGCCCCCCAAAGACAGTGCGGTCAAGTCGGGGCCAGCACCATGACAATGCGCGGGCGGTCCGCTGCAGCGTTAAATGCCTTAATGAATTCCTTGCCATCGAAAGAAAGGGAAGAGACCACCTGCGGCTGGCCGGGAGGAAGGATTTTCCGTTCCTGTTTCGCCGGCGCCTCAAGTTTCGGCTTTGGCGCTTGTTGCCCCTGAACGGGTATCAGCATCATCAGCATCAGCAACAGCCAGCTCATACTAGTTCAACAGATTACTGAACCTAACCTTTAGTTGCAACTTATCTTGCTGGTATCTCAATGCCTGCATCAGCACACCAACTCCAACCCTTGTGCCAATTA
>DAOTAI010000192.1:0-9265 GCA_035593865.1 Acidobacteriota bacterium | reverse complement strand
GACTTCGATTTGGTTCGTCACAGCAATATCAACCGGCAACTCTACGCGCTGGAATCCAACATCGGCAGGCTGAAATGTGAAGTAGCCAGAGAGCGGGTTCTCGAAATCAATCCCGATTGCTGCGTCGAAGCGCTCCCGCTCTTCGCAGACCCACAAACGCTCGAGACCATCCTCGGAGGCCCCCTGGATCTTGTCATCGACGCCATTGATTCGGTTGGACCTAAGATTGAGCTGCTATCTCAGACAATTACCCGCGGAATCCGGATGATTTCCTGTATGGGCGCGGCCCTACGAACCGACCCGTTTCAGATCCGCGTGGGCAGACTGGCCGAGGTTCGGTGTTGTCCGCTGGGAAGGCGGGTACGCAAAGAATTGAGACGCAGAGGTCTGCCTCTGGACGTGTGCTGTGTCTACTCGACAGAAACGACAGAAAGGTTGCCCGCTGGCGCGATCAGTTTCGATCGGGCGGAAGAGGAAGAGTCCCTGCGGCGGGGGAGAAAACGATCAGTCCTGGGAAGCCTGCCGACTATAACCGGGATCTTCGGTCTAATCGCTGCCAATACAGCCCTGCAGTGGCTGCTAGGAGAGCGGAGTCCGGGCGAGCACAAAAAGAGCGTTGTGGGCGCGAAATTTCAGACTGTCGATTGAGAGATTGAAAGAAGAGGGAGATCTTCTTTCGATCGGTCCGCGTTTCGATTTATCAGGCGTCGAAGCCGCAGCGTATCGCTTTCTGTCGCCGGCGCCCCGCGTGCCTGATGCATTGTGGCGCTCACAATAGGTGGCCCATTTTCTCCTTTTTTGTCTTCAAATACTTTTCGGAGATTGCCGACGGCTTGACCACGAGGGGCACGCGCTCAACCACCTCGATTCCATGTTCCTCGACTCCCCGGATCTTCTCGGGATTGTTCGACAAAAGGCGAATCCGCGTCAGGCCAAAATATCTGAGAATTCTGGCACAAAAGGCATAGGACCTCTGATCGGCTTCGAAGCCCAACTTGACGTTTGCTTCGACGGTATCGATACCCCGATCCTGCAACTCGTATGCGTAAAGCTTGTTAATTAAGCCGATGCCTCGGCCTTCCTGCATCTGGTAAATCAGCAGACCACAACCCGAGCCGTGAATCTTGATCAGCGCCTCTTGAAGCTGATCACCGCAATCGCACCGCAGCGAGTGGAAAACATCGCCGGTCAAACATTGAGAATGAATGCGAACGAGGGGGATTGAATCGGGCGAAAGAACGCCCTTGACGACTGCGACTGCTTCCTCGCCATCTTCAGGATTTTCGAACCCGAAAATCTCAAAATTGCCGAATTTTGTAGGGAGTTGTGCATGCGGGACCGGCCCGAGATTCAACTGCGTCTTGGTCATGCCGTCTCAGTATAACACCAGAATTATGCGTTGTTGCTGGATGTGCGGGTGTTCCGCCAATAGGTTAAGCCCCCTGGACGCCGGCCGAACTGTGCTTCCGCCGACTCCAGGGGCCTGTATGATTCTTGGTCTTGTCGTCCTAAGGGGTCACCACTGAAAACGATCGCTACTTCTTCAGCTTCAGTCCTGCCGGAAGAGCAACGTCCTCGTCCGTCACGGTTGGTGAGAGTTGCAGAATCTCATGATTCATAGTCATGACGACGTTTGGTTTCGAAGCTTCGCCCGACTGATCATCGCTGTCCTTGCGAGCCAGGCGCTTGGCAAAGCCGCCAAGCAGCCCGCCGCCACCACCCTGCTCCCGCTCCTCTTTCTGCTGAGCGGCACGCTGCTCCTTGCTGGGAATCGCTTCGACTGTCGTCACGGTCGCCATGGCGGTCCCGTCGAGATCGACGGACTTTTCTTTCATCCGCGCGAAGGCCTGGTCGAGACCGGGATACATAGCCATCGCCTGAATCATTTGCGTATCGACGGATCCCTGTACTTTTTCGAAATAACGTCGATCGAAATCGGCGACTTCTTTGCCGGCCGTTACATCCGGTGCAATCCACATATCAACGGTCATGACAAGCCCGCCGGCTTCGTCGATGGTCTTGCCCTTCTGGCGCGTCGTGATCGTCATAATCACCTGGCGGCAATTGTGATTGCCCACGACCTTGGTCTGCCCGGTGTCTTTTATGTCGAAATCTATCTCAAGCTCGGGAGCTTGACCCTTGCTGTCCTTTGACTTCGCCGCCTCTTTTTCGGCTTTTCGGCGGGCTTCCTCGAATTCACGGCGCATCTCCTCGAACGTGACGACCCGGTACGTCTTCTTCTTCAGATCGAATTCGTACTTTTTCTCTTCGTTCAAGTCGATGATCTCACCATTATTGTCGGTGAGAACGAGTTTCCGATCACCCTTGATGGCCACGGAGCTCGTCAGCCCCTCTTTGGCCTGCTTCCCGCCAAACAGGCTCATCATCTTGCCCAGGACCCCTCCGAACTTCACCTGGGACTTCTCGTTCATTTTGACATCAGCCCTAACAGAGGCGCAGGCAAAAACCAGAATCAGACACAGAACAGCGACTTTCGTATCACTGACGCGACGACATTCCCGCCTGAGGCGAGACACGATCGGAAACATTCGCTAACCTCCTTGAAAGTTGAAATTCTATTAGTGAAACCGTTAAGGGTCAAGGAGGGGTCAGCCCACTGAGACTGAGCGCAGGGGCTTTTCGCCAGACTGGTCAGAGGCCGGGAGACGGCGGTACGATCCTCTGCGGGGCGGCTGCCGGGCGGTTGGCACCGAGCAAACTTCGGGCTATCATGAGGATAATTCCGTCGCAGCCTAAGACTTGCCGTAGGAGGCATGACAGCGGGGAGCTCGGATGGAGATACAGGTTCTCGGAATCGGAAACGCCTTCACGTCCCGATACTACAACACCAGTTTTCTGATCAGGTCGCGGCAACTGGTGCTTGTGGATTGCCCGCAGGGTTTGTTCGGCATGCTGCGTGAATACGGAATCGATCCGGCTCGGATCGACAAGGTGGTTGTCACTCATATTCACGGCGACCACATCGCAGGTCTCGAGACACTCCTTCTCTGGAAAAGGTACGTCACCCAGTCGAGAGTGACAATATGCACGGGGAGGCCGGTGTGGGAGGCGCTGAAATCCAGGTTCTTCCCAAGTTTCTCCGCGACCTTTACTCCCGATCTCACCCAGATCATCGAAACCGAACTCGAAGAGTACGCGGACTTCCAGGAACTGACTGAAGATGGGGAAAACCATCTGGATGAGGACGTCAAGATCGAATTCAGGTACAACTGGCACCCGACTCCGACACTCGGCCTGAAACTGATCTCGCGTTTCGGAGCAGTCGGAATCAGCGGAGACACGTGCTATAGGCCGTCGTTGCTGAAAAGCCTTTTCGAGCGAGGAGTGTTGGAAGCTGACCGCTATGAGAAGCTGGCCGGCGACTGGCTTTGGACAAGCGATCTCGTTTACCACGAGGTCGAACGTGCTGAAGGAGGCGCACACACTTCGGAGTCGGAACTTCTGGCCCTTCCCCCTGAAATTCGCCAGAAGATGAGGCTCATCCACCTGGCTGATGACTTCAACAACAGCAGTCTTGCCCTGGCCGAAGAGGGCGAGACGGTCAAATTCATCGCTCCCGGCAAGGTCCGGATCTCCAAGCCCGGCAAATAATTGAATCACGGACAGCTGAAGCGCCGTTCACCCGCCGTAGCGGCTCGAAGCAATGATCCATCACCCGTCAAATACTCTTGTGTCGCGGATCGACCTGTGCTACGACTAATGTGGTTCTTGGAGAAACTGGGGTGACCTGCAACTTTTGACCGAATCTCTAAAGGAGGAATTGTGGCTCAAACACCTACTCCGCCGCCGATACCGCCAACACCGTCTCAACCATCATCCAACCGGACGTTGATGCTAGTTCTAAGTTACCTCTGGATCCTGGCCTTGGTCCCGTTGCTCGTGGAAAAAGAGGACCCAGAAGTACAATGGCATGCAAAGCACGGCATCGTTTTGACCGTAGCCGAGGTTATTTTCTGGATTGCTTTGCAGATCGTCACTTTTGTCCTGGCTGCTATACCGGGAATCGGCGGACTGGTCAGCGCCGTTTTGGGATGCGGAGTAACATTCATTGTCTGGTTGGGCATCCTTGCCATCCACATAGTGGCAATCATGAAAGCCCTCCGCGGTGAACGGCTGGTGCTGCCGGTGATTACCGACTACGCCAACAAATGGCAATAGAGAAGACTCGCAAACTGGTTATTCTGGGTGCCATAGGCGTTTCGTTTGTAATGATCTTTTTCCACGGCTGGCTTTGCCGTGCTGAGATCATCGCGATCCGGGGTTACCAGCGGGTTGGATCGCCAATCATGCGGCACGTTGCGACGTGCCGCTTCACCCCCTCCTGTTCGCAGTACGCGGTTCGGGTGCTCGAAACTGATGGATTTTACAAGGGCAATGCCAAAATAGCCGACAGACTCTGGCGTTGCTCTCCAATTGGTCTGTTTCTTGAATAGGCTTACACGTCCTGTTTGCGTCTATGCCGACCATTTTCTTTGAGAAGCGGATCTGGATCCTCTGGCTCCACTGGTCGGTTGTCGCCCTGACATTAGCAGTTCTTCACTTTGGTGACCCGGTTCCCGGCTTTTCTCCGAACAACTGGCTGATTCTGCTGCTGCTTGGGGTGCACTTCGCACTAACTCTGTCCTACTGGCGCCGATCAAAGGACGTGCGTTGGACCTTTCTGCTCGTGATCTCGAACATTCTGGGTCCATGCCTGGCTGTATGGATGTCAAATCCCCCCAACTCAGCCTTCTACATTCTGCTCTTCCTGCTTCTGATCGTCGTCGCGGCTTTTTCAGACCTGAACTGGCAGGCTGCAGGAGGCGTCCTGTTGGCGCTGTGCTACCCGGTCATGGTCGCGCTCAGCGGCGAGCCCCTCCAGGAGGTTCACTGGCTTAGTGTCTTACTGCTGATCGGGTGTGGCCTGTACTGCGGATATCTCGCGAATCTTCAACGAGGTTACAAGGACAAAGTGCACGCAGGCACCGTTTATACAGAAGGACTCTTTGAGTTTGGTGACACGATTTCGAGCCTGGACGGCCTCGACGCGGAAGCACGCATCCCCCGCCTGGTCGCTGCCATCATGGGCGCAGATAACTGTGAATTGGCCTTGATCGAGGGGAACAAAATCGTGCGACGATTTCTTCCGGGGCATCATTGCCGCGAGTACGTCGATATTGAAATCAACCAAAGCGTGCACGATAGAGCTATCTTGTCCGCCGATGTGTTTGCTTCGACTGCGATGCAGGAGGATCCAGGATTCACTCAGAAAAAGGATTTTGCCCTGTACCATTACCGCTCGTATCTGGGCAAGCATTGGCCCATACAGCAAGGACGCTCCTGCGTCATGGCGCTCTTTTCCGAGAAGAAGCACAACTGGAGCGAGTACAGCAAGAAACAATTTCGTTTCCTGGTGGGTCAATCAGTCATGGCTCTCAGGAATGCCAGCCTCAGGGCGGAACTTGAGTGCCAGGCTCGAACCGATGGTCTCACCGAACTGGCCAACCACAGGTATTTTTACGAAAGATTTGAGGACGAGTTGGCCAGGGCCAGCCGTATGAACCATCATTTGTCCCTGCTCCTGATCGACCTGGATCACTTCAAGAAGATCAACGACGGCGCGGGACATCGAGTCGGCGACCAGGTTCTGCAAGCACTAAGCGAAATTCTCCGATCAAATATCCGCCGCCAGGTGGACCTCGCGGGCCGGCTTGGAGGAGACGAATTTGCGATTGTACTCCCAGAGACAGGCAGCCGTGACGCTCTCGTCCTGTGCAGACGCCTGCTGGAAGCAGCTGCGAGGCGCAAGGTCGGAGACCTCTCTGGCTTTTCGCTCAGCATCGGCTGCGCGACCTTCCCTGAAGACGGCGAAACGCTCAGCGAGATCGTCGAGCATGCTGACCAGGCGCTGTACCGCTCCAAACATCTCGGACGTGGACGAGCTTCCCTATACTCGGAGGTCTTAGCGGAAACCACGGACGCCTCGGCTTCCAATTCTGAGATCGTTTGACACTCTGCAGGACTCTGTGCCTAAACTCTGTCATGAGCAAGCGAAGGCTGGTTGTCGGGATATCCGGCGCATCCGCACCTATTTATGGCATTCGAACACTCGAGCTGCTGTACGAACATCCTGACGTGGAGACACACCTCGTCTACACCCGAACCGCCGAGCGGACTATTGCCCTGGAAACGGGCCGAACGCTCGAGGAAGTGTCGCGTCTGGCCTGCGTGACTTACTCCCCCGATCAGATGGAAGCGGCCGTATCGAGCGGTTCGTTCCAGACGATCGGTATGCTTATCGCCCCGTGCTCGATAAACACGCTTTCCTCCATTGCCGCAAGCTTCACCAAGGACCTGCTGACTCGTGTCGCCGATGTCACTTTAAAAGAAAAACGCCCGCTGGTGCTGATGCTTCGCGAATCGCCGCTTCATTTGGGGCATCTGCGCAGAATGGTTGAAGCGGCGGAGATCGGGGCCATCATCGCTCCTCCCATCCCCAGCTTCTACCACGCACCGCAGTCGATAGACGACCTGATCAATCACACTATCGGCCGCACCTTGGGACTCTTCGGGATCGATCTTCCGGACCTGAAGAGATGGTCAACACCGGCCAGTTGAGCCGACGCAATCCTGCCTGTCGACGTCGGTAAAGTTAAGCTTCACAGGGATTGCACGGGAAAATCCGAAGGAATTGATGCTATCATCATGACCGCCGTGTTTGACGTCGTTGTAGCAGGCCATATCTGTCTTGACCTGATTCCAGTCATTCCTGAAAAGGCCGGCGCGGCCTCGCAGATGCTTGTCCCCGGCACGCTCACAGAGGTGGGACCAGCGGTTCTCTCAACCGGTGGCGCCGTTTCCAACACCGGCCTGGCGTTACATAGTCTCGGGATCCCGACGCGCCTGGTTGCCAAGGTGGGTGACGATCTTTTCGGAAGGGCTGTCATTGATCTTGTGGGCAAGCGTGATGCTTCGCTGGCTGCCGGAATGATCGTTTCTCCGGGTGAGACTACATCTTACACCGTAGTCATCAGTCCGCCCGGAACCGATCGCCTTTTTCTTCATTGCCCCGGCGCCAACCATACTTTTCAGGCGACCGACATTACAGTGTCACAACTGCAGGGAGCAAGGCTTTTCCACTTTGGATACCCGCCCATCATGCGGCGCATGTGGAAAGACGACGGTGCCGAACTGAGGCAGATCCTCGAACAGGCCAAACTCCTGGGCCTGACGACTTCGCTGGACATGGTAAAACCCGATCCCAACAGCGAGGCCGGCCGGGCACCCTGGCGCACCCTGCTCACCAATGTCCTGCCGTTTGTCGACGTCTTCCTTCCGAGCCTGGAAGAAATCCTCTATATGCTGGATCGGTCCCGATTTGAGTCATTGCTTGTACAAGCCGGTTCCGAAAATGTCTTTTCTGTAGTGGACACTGCGCTTCTAGAGGAGGTTGCCTCAACACTCCTCGGCATGGGGACGGCAGCCGTCGGACTCAAGCTCGGCGACTCCGGACTTTACCTCCAGACAACCGCCGATCCGGAAAGATGGAAACGCTTCGGCGCCGCCTGTCCTTCGAATCTTGCCGAGTGGATGGGCCGCGAGCTTTTCGCCCCCTGCTTCGAGGTCAAGGTGGCAGGCACCACCGGCTCCGGCGACTGCACGATCGCCGGTTTCCTGGCCGCTCTGCTCAAAGGCTTGAATGCTCCAGACGCCATGATCCGCGCAGTCGGAGTCGGCGCCTGTAATGTCGAGCACGCGGATGCCACCAGCGGAATTCCTCGCTGGGAAGTGGTCGAGAAGCGCATCAGTGAAGGCTGGCCGCGGCTAAAGCCGGTCGTAAAGACAACCGCCGGATGGACCTGGAAACAAGGATTAGGAATTTGGGTCAGCCCGAAAGACGCGAAAGCGAAAGAGGCCACGGCTTGACGATTAAGCTGCTTCATTTGCCGGGAGAGATGGTATGACTGGACGCGAGCGCATCCTTGCCATGTTTGAAGGAAAGCCGACCGACCGGGTTCCCTTCATGCCCATCACCATGATGTTCGCCGCCGATCAGGCCGGGGTCAAGTATGGGGAATACGCCCGTGATTACCGGGTGCTGGTACAAGCCCAGATCTATACTTCCCGGAAGTTCGACTTCGACTACGTCTCGTGCATTTCCGATCCTGCCCGTGAGGCAGCCGACTGCGGCGCCCATATCCGTTATTTCGACGACCAGCCGCCGGCCATTGTTGAGACCCAGGCCCTGCTGCTTGACAAAAGCGTGCTGCTCGGCCTCAAAGTCCCTGACATCAGCGGCCCTGGCCGCATGCACGACCGCGTCAAGGCAGCCGAACTGTTCCGCAAGGAGATCGGCCACGAGAAACTGATCGAGGGCTGGGTCGAGGGACCGTGCGCTCAAGCCGCGGACCTGCGCGGTATCAACAACTTAATGCTTGATTTCTTTGACGACCCGGGCTTCGTTCGCGATCTCTTCACCTTTGTTGTCGAGATGGAACTGGCTTTTGGACGGGCGCAGATCGACGCAGGATGTGATCTGATTGGGATTGGAGATGCGGCCGCCTCGCTGGTGGGTCCGGATCTTTATCGCGAATTCGTCTGGCCGTTCGAAAAACAGCTGGTTCAAGGACTTCAGAATAGCGGCGCCAAGGTGAGGCTCCATATCTGCGGAAACACGCACGCCCTGGTCCGGGAAATGGGCCAGCTCGGATGCGAGATGGTGGATCTCGATTACCCGGTATCGATCGCGGCCGCGCGGGCGGCCATGGGAGCCGAGCAGGTGCTGGCAGGGAACCTTGACCCCGTAAGGATCGTACGCAATGGCACTCCTATGCTGATCCAGGAAGAACTCAGGCGGTGCCGTCAAGAAGCCGGCCCCCGCTACATAGCAGCGGCCGGCTGCGAGATTCCAAGAGGAACACCGGACGAAAACGTTCACGCAATGAGAGAGGCTTTATGAACGCACGTGTTGCTGTAGTTACAGGATCGTCCCGAGGAATTGGCCGGGGTATTGCGATTGAACTGGCAAAGGGAGGATGGAGTGTGCTGATCAATTACGTCTCGGATCAGCAAGCTGCCTTGGAGTGCTTGGAACTGTGCCGCTCTTCCTCACCGCCTTCGGCGCAAGCCACCTTCCACGTTGTTCAGGCAGACGTTTCCAAGGCGGCGGACCGTGCCCGGCTGTTGGCCTTCGCCGAGGAGAAGTTCAGGTGGGTCGACATGCTGGTGAGCAACGCGGGAGTTGCTCCCAAGGTTCGAGCCGATC
>DAOTAI010000191.1:0-9277 GCA_035593865.1 Acidobacteriota bacterium | reverse complement strand
CGCGCGCCATTTCCCCAGGAGAAGCAGTTACCCGTCAGGACAAGATCAAAGGAAGTGGAGGACAACGCCTTTTCGATTGCACTCAGGTCTCGAGCCTGCAGCACATCCACGGCGGGCATTTCCATCCGAAGCAGCCGTAAGGCCAGAGCCGCCTCATCGGGATTCTCCTCAATGAGCAGAATCTTTTCCGGGCGCAAGTTATTCTCCCGCTGCTAACCGACTGCGTTTCCTGAAAAAAGCCGTGTGTCGAGCTAGCGGAGGGCAAAACCGGCCCACCTCGTCCCCTCCGCAAACTGCTGAAAATACTATACGATCGAGCCTCTCCTGTGCAAATTATCTGCGAGTTGACATCTCAGCCGGTTATGGTAAAAAGCTTGCAAAGCGCACGAGGGGCGCTATGGGGGGACATCACTTGACGGAGGTTAAGAAACCCGTACTCCTTATTGTGGATGACGAGGAGGGGCCGAGGGAGTCTTTGCGGGTTGTTTTCAAAGAGCGATTCCAGTGTTTGACCGCGCGATCAGGACAAGAAGGGATAGAGCTTGCGCGGCACCATCCCGTTGATGTGGCGATCATCGACATCAAGATGCCGGACATCTCCGGAACCGAAGTTCTGCGTGAAATCAAGTCATTCGATTCCAACGTCGAATGCATCATGCTGACTGGGTATGAAACTTTGGAAACCGCGCGTGCAGCCGTTCGCTACGGGGCTTCAGATTACTTGAACAAGCCGTTCGACGTTTTTGCCATCCGCAAGGTCGCTGAAAGCTGCCTTACCCGCCGTCTGCATAGAATCGCGACGCAGGCGACCCTGGAAAGGCTGCGCGCGTCAAACGATGAATTGAACCGAGAACTGGCGCGCAGCGAGAGGGCGATAGCAGCAGGCGTGCTGACCGCCGGCGTGATTCATCAGCTGAACCATCCTCTCTCGATCATCTCCGGTTACAGCGAGCTACTGAAGGCGGACCTCGAAACCATCCAGAACCAACCGGATATGCCGACGGTCCAGATCACGGAAAAGTTGAATATCATCCTCGAGGAGGTCGAGCACTGCAAGGAAATCGCCACTCGGCTCCTGGCCTTCGGCCGAAGATCGCAGGGGTTTGCGGAAGTGGTCGACATTTCAAAGCTTCTCGAAGACACCCAGGCGCTGGTCAAAGCGCATCCGGAAGGCCGCGAATCCGACATCAGGGGCGAATGGCCGAACCATGGAATGACGGTACTCGCCTGGCCGACCGAACTCATGCAGGCCTTAATTAACATCGGCATCAACGCCCTGGAGGCCCGCCAAGGCAACCGCGGCTTTCTGCATATCTCGGCTCGCCCGGTCTCAGCCGCACCCCCGGATTGCGTCTACCGGTCCGAAGAGGCCACGATCGAAGCTCCTCATGTTGAAATTACTTTCCGCGATAACGGGTGCGGCATTCCAAAGGAGAATCTCGGACTTATCTTCAAACCGTACTTCACCACGAAAACCAAGGGCTCCGGCCTGGGATTGGCCATCGCGCGTGACATCATCGGTCGTCACCGGGGTCTGATAGATATTAAAAGCACCGAAGGAAAGGGGACAGCGGTTCAGGTATTTCTTCCGCAGGCGTTTGGTTCGACTGATTCGAGCAGCTGAAAGCGGCAGGTAGATGGCCTATTCGTCCGTCAGTGACTTCAGGCAGTTCCTCAAACAGCCGTTTACCCTGCCCGTACTTCCCCAGACCGTCTTGATACTCTCCGCCAGGATATCCGAAAGGAAGAGGGGCCGCGAAGTCACGTACCTGGACGCCGCTGCTTACGATCCGGTGATGGTCGCGGCGCTCCTAAAGAACTTCTGTCTTCCGGGCTCAAGTCACACCGACCCCTGGAAATCGATTCAACAAGCGATCGACCTGTTCGATCGCAGTCCGTTCAGCAATGCCTTTCACAACCTCAAGATCCAGAGCGGGCCTTCCCGGCTTCTATTGAACCTTCAGACTCTTCAAAGGCACGCGCTCGGATGCGCAGTCATCAGCGAACTGCTGGCCGCCCGGATGGGGTATTCAGCGCCTCAAGAGGCTTTTCTTGCCGGATTGCTGCATGATCTGGGAAAGATCATCCTGTTTTCCTGGGATCCACCGTCTTTTGACAGGGTACTGGAGCAGACGGAGGATCAGCGGCTTCCTGCTTTACCCATCGAAGAGACTGTCTTCGGGATCGGGCATACTCTTGCCGGCAAGATCGCTATGGAGCTTTGGAATTTTCCGGAATTCCTCGCAATAGCCTGCGCTCGACACCATCAGTCGTTTGCGGAATTAGCGACCAAGGACCAGGCGACCACTCTCACGCTTATCGTCCAGCAGTCCAATCGCCTGTGTCATCTCTGGCGCTATGGCGGGCCGAGTTGTCTGAGCACCTCGGAACGACACGAACTCTGCTCGATCACGGGCCTGTCGAACGAAGATTTTTGCTCACTTTTCGCCGAGGCATCCAGCCGGATTCGAACGCTCGAAAGCAGCCTTCAACTGACTGATAAAGCGGAAGAAGCGGTACTCGCAGCCCTACAGGGACGGCTTCCGGAAACGAATCTTTCCAGAACGGCAGAATCCGACCCGGGAGCTCATTCCTTAGAACCTCGCCCCGAGGACAATGTAATTCAGACTCGCCACGCAATCCTCGTCATCGAGGATGACGAGGGGCTGCGCCGACTGCTCCTGGAGGTCCTGAAAAGGGCCGGTTACGAGGCCGAAGGCGCTGAGGACGGTTTGGCCGCTATCAAAAAACTGATCGCCAGCCGGTACCTTGCCGCTATTCTTGATCTTCAAATGCCGCAGATCGACGGCATGGAGGTGCTGGTGACATCACAAAGGGTCGATCCTGATATGCCGATTATCGTTCTGACCGGAGTGGTGGGGGCAGGCGACGCGGCCAGAGAGGCCGGAGCATTTCGGTGCCTGCAGAAGCCGGCCTCAAACGATGAGATCCTTCGCGCCTTGACGGAAGCCTTGGCCTCGAGAAAGGAGTCATCGCGACACGACGCCAAGCCCGGGCCTGAACAGGCACGACTCACCGACATATTGAGGAAAGCCACGAATGGATAGAAACAAGACTGCAGTCATTACCGGAGCTTCTAAAGGGATCGGCCGAGCTTTTGCTTACCGTCTCGCTTCTGATGGCATGAACCTGGTGGTTGTTGCCAGAAGCGCGCCGGAACTGGACTTGCTCGCGAAAGATATCCGCGAACGTTACTCCGTCGAGGTGACGGTCCGAGTAGCTGATCTGTCAAACCCGCATGATGTTGATGAACTGGAGTCTTTTCTGCGCCAACACCCGGTGGACCTGCTGATCAACAATGCAGGTTTTGGGGTCGTAGGGGACTTTGCCTGTACCGCTTTGAACCGCCATATAGAAATGCTCACAGTACATGTTGCAAGTCCGCTGCGCCTGGTTCACGCGGTACTTCCCGAGATGATTCGGCGAAAACAAGGGGCGATCATAAACGTCTGCTCGGTAAATGCCATTATTCCCGGGCACGTTACGTATAGTGCGACGAAGTCTTTTTTGCTGATGTTCTCCGAGGCTCTGGCCGGTGAACTCGAGGGAACCGGAATCCAGGTGCAGGCGCTCTGTCCCGGATTCACCCATACGGCCTTTCACGACACACCGGACTTCCGCGAGGTCCGAATACAGGAACGAGTCCCATCTTTTCTTTGGACGACTCCCGAGATCGTCGTAGATCGATCTCTGGCTGACCTGAAGAAGGGAAAAGTGGTCTGCATTCCGACTCTGCGCTATCGGCTCATCGCGGGCGCCTACCGCAACCGACTCGCCCGCTTGTTGGTGCGAGCCATCAGTCGTCTTATGTTGAAACGCAGAGACGGTGCGCGCTAGCCACAGAGAAAGGCAGAGACCCAAAGAAAGAGCAAGATTTCAAGCATCCTCCCATCACCTAAACGGTAACCACGTAGAGCCGGTATCCTCCCGTTATGACATTTCCGATTTGCTCGCGGAACTCAAACCCGAACGCCTGTCCGGGAGTGTCGCTCTCCGGGCGCCCCTCAATGGTCAGCCGGCGCAATTCCCACGGTTTGAAAGTCGTGGTCAGAATGGGCGACCCGGGAGACACCTCCAGTCCCTGGTGCGCTCTGATCCCCACCTGATCTTCGGCAAGCAGGCGCTGCGCGAACGTTTTTGAACCCACTTTCAGGAACTCGCCTGATTCCGAGAGACTTGTCTTAAGGGCAACGCTCCCCGCGGTTTCAATCAACGGTTTACGATAGCCGATGTCCGGGGCATACAAAGCCTCACGGACCATCCGGAAAGGCAACGTGCTCGCGGTCAGGACCACCCGCTGGCTGTCACCAGTGATGTTCGCCACTTCCAGGGTCAGTTGGAACGACTTGGCCACGGGAACTTCGATGACATGGAGATTCTTCTGACAGGCATGCCGGTCGCTTACGGGCTCCAAGGGAGCTACCAGCGGATCCCAGTAAGGAGCGAACGCTTCCGCCAGCACGCACTCATGTCCCTGGTTCTCAATGACCGGGATCCATTTCGTTGGACACTCGGTCACCACTGAGTACCCGGCCGGCACCGACGTTGTGGTCATCCCGATCAAGTGGGCATTGGCTTCCGTTATAGCCAGGGAGGGGTTGGCCCACCAGTACCGGACAACCACATTGGACTGGTCCTTCATTCCCCAGTTGTTGACACGCGCGAAAATACGATTGGGTTCACCGGCCACCGGGATGTTCATCCCGGCTGAGCTTTCGACCCATACGTCCGGAGAATGCCAGAACACCGTGCCAGGAGCCAGGGGCCTGGCCCCCGAATCGCCCACCGCGAACCGGAGCACGAGGAAGGGCGTATAACGATCTTTTTCTCTAGGAAACCTCTTCGGCCCTTTCGGGTACAGCTCAATAATTCGCTCGGGAGGAAGCTCCTCCTGCTTTGGCCATTCCTGATCGCTGGGCCTGTCCGGGGTAGGGCGATCTTCATGACGGTCAGGCCGGGCGCCTTCGTCGTCTTTACGCCCAGATTCCGATTCAAGCGCGTCTGATCCCAAAACTGGGCGCTTCGTAGTCGCTTTCGCACTCTTTTCCATGGCTGAAACTCCTCCGACCTTTTAGTGCCTCGTCAACAACGGTCAAAGCACGATTTCGGGGTCCACGGTCCCGCTCTTCGGTTCGGTCCCGACCTTGGGACGCCAGCACTTCCATCCGTAACCGCGATCGCCGTCCAGGTTGTAGTCGACTAGCGTCATGGCCTCCGTTTGGATAACGCTGACTGCATTGGCGACGGCCCCCCCGAACAGGACCATTCGTGAAGGAAAACTTCCATCGTCCGCTGCCATTCCGCCGTTTTGTAAGCCCATTCCGGAAATGATTTGATCCGCGTAGACGTGCGACGGCTGGAGATGAGGCGCATCCGGCTTCTCAACTTGAGACGCGGGAAAGTTGGCCCAGTTCAAGTCAGGGGGGCCTTGCGAGGCGTCCATCTGAAAGGGACCGCGTTCGTCCGAGGGCGTATGGCACAAGGCGCGGCCGCTGTCGTTAAGGCCATCAGTCGGTGTCGTATTGCCATCGGGGCCGATCTGGCCAAGTTGGTGCGCGGCCGGATACGCCAGTCCGGCAATGACAAGGCCGTCCCGAATCGCCTGCTCGATTTCGACCAGGTGATGTCGTTGCCAAAAGAGGTTGCAGCGCAACTGGTCCCAGTCGATTTCCTGGTGGCTCTTCGCCGCGGCAATGGCGCCGGCGATGGCGGCTATGCCGGCAACCCAGTTGCCTGTAAGGAACGCGAGGACGGCCAGAATAGCAAGCGCGACGGATGAGCCGGTCGATCCTCCACTCGTCTTCGTAGGCGTTGGCGGACTACCGCCGCTTGAAACCCACTCCGGTTCTTCGGTACAGGTCGGGGGGGCCGGCGCCGGCAACTTGACGCACAGCGGAGGCCCCCCGGATGACATGAACCAGGACACCGCATAGAGGCCGTGGTATGCCCGCTTGTACGTGTCCGGGTCAAAGAGCTCGGGTGGCACCAGATCGACTGGGAACTGGAAAACTTCCTTTGCAGTGTCGGCCAGCAGGTCCGCGATCTCTGCCGGAAACTCGGGGAGCTTCAGCGGACCGTGGGCAATCAACCTGGCGGCTTCGAATCCGTGGGTCGGAGCATCGCCGAACTGAATCTTCTTGTGAAGTTCGGCCGCGCAGACATCATTCCAGGCTTCATAGGGTGGCGTCGGATTGTCGGCGGAAATCGTGGCCGGCGTCGTAAAGAACCCGTGTGTCCACGCGTCGACGTGATTCGACACATATCGGTTGCGCCACCAATGCGTCCGATACGGGCCGCCTACGATGCTGTTCACAAAAGGCCCGCCGACGACGGAAGAGGCGACGTGGGAGCAATAACCGTACGCATAGGCTGTCAGACGCTCACGGGCAACCGGGTCGGGCGCGGCCTTGGCCTTTTGGAGCAAGATTCGCGTAAACTGGCCGGTGCGTATCCAGCGGGCGAACTCGAACGGTCGCCACTGCTTGATTGTCACAAGTGGATGTGCCGCTTGAATCAGCGGCAATCCGAGCACGATGCTCCCGCCAACAATCTCCTTACGGAGTTTCTCAGCGACGGCATTGAGATTCGTCACCGCTGTGGCGCCGGCCTCGATGGCCGCCAGCTCATCATCCATGGCGGCAAGTTGATTGACATCTTCGGCGGCTGCGATCGCGTCCAGTTCGTCGTAGAATTTGTGCAGCTGCTCGAGAAAGGGCCACAATTCGAGGACCACAAGTCGGAACAGCATGCCGTAGCAAAACATAATAGGGGAGCGGATTACCTCCAGTCTTTCGGTTGCAGTCAGGGTCTCGATGCCGTCTGGCGCCTCTGCCTTTTGGAGCAAGGCGGGGTCGAGCGGTAGATAACGCAGAAGATCGGGCCCCAGAGCTCCGAGATGTGCATACTCAAGGTGGTTTTGCAGGGCGACCTTCGCCGGGTCGTTGTTGGGCAGTCCGTTGATGGCCTGCTCGAGAACCTGGAAATGAAATGCTGGACCTGCCATAAATCCTCCCAAAATCGAAATCGAATTCAGCGACCTTCGGAGTTACTCGGTAAGCTGGTGGCGCAGAAAGAAGTTGCTGATCTCCTCGGTGGCGGAAATATCGTCAGTTACCTTCCCTCGCTGCCGGACATGAACCGCGCCGGGCCAGTTATGGCCGGCGCCTTCGATAGTGCACAGGACAACCTCGGTGCCGGCAACGCACGGTAAATAGCTCCGGCACGTGACCGTTCCACGCTTCAGCGTGATCTGGGGGCGTTTCGGACACAGATTGCTCGTCCGCCAGAACTCAATCGTTTCGCTTACGGATGTGAACTCGCCAAATAAGTTCCGCCCGCCTTCGTAGGGGACTCTGTCATCCGCTGTTCCATGCAGGTGCATCACGGAAACCGGCCTAGCGGGACGGCACGAATCGATTTGCATAGTCCCACCAACGGTGGCGATCGCAGCGATCCGGTCGGGCAGTTCACAGGCGAGTCGATATGCCATCATGGCGCCGTTTGATAACCCGGTGGCGTAGATCCGTCGTGAATCCACGCAGTAGTCACGTTCGACATCTGCAATGACACCAGAAAGGAATGCCACGTCATCTACGTCACGCCGGGCCGCCCTGCCGCAGCAATCGCCGGAGTTCCAGGTTCTGCCCCGGCCAATAAGCATACGGGTGCCTTCGGGGTACGCCACCAGAAATCCGTACTTGTCAGCCGCATCGTTGAATTTCGTGAGGTCTCTCTGTATCTCCGCCCTGCCGCCGCCGCCGTGCATGTTCAATACGAGCGGCGCCGGGTTTCCCGAGTAACCCTTCGGCACGTAAAGCAAGTACTCGCGTCTAACCCCATCGATCTCAACTGACCGTCGAGACTCTCCAGGCGACGCTTCAGCAGACGGACGACAGTCCCGGTCGGTTGCGGCAACCACACGGGGCCGGTTCGGCGACTGGGCAAGTCCGATCGCGACCGTCCCGAGCAGCAGCGCCATTCCGAGGAGAACAAGCGCCGGCAGTTTAAAGAATCGATGCGCACAGCAAGTGTTTCTTAGCATCACGCACTTTTGGTTCCCACCGCCAAAACATAGTGGTTGACCGAACGTCTTCTTATTGCAAGCCGCACCAGGATTCGCCAGAAGGAGGGCCACGTGATCCTGCCAGATAGCAGCAGATCCCTGATATAGGCCGTTCGGTGCCGGTCGAATGAATGCCAGCACTCTTTGGTCGCATCGATAACCCGAACGTCGCAGAAGCCGGCACGGGTGAGAATGTGCCCGTACGCGACCTCGTCTTCCACCCAATTGAGCGCGTTGAGAGAAGAGTGCTTCATCTCCACCCCAGGCCGGAAGAGGATGTCGGAGAGAACAAGGCGACCGTTAGGTCTCAGAACTCGATGCGCCTGCCGGAAAAACTTCTCACGGGTATTGAAGTGAAAGGCTGCTTCCACGCAGATCATGTTGTCGAAGGAGTTCCCCGGGAATTCCAGGTGAACGGCGTCCATAAGCAGGAACTCACATCCGGGCGCGTTGGAGCGGGCACGCTCGAGCTGCTTGGCCGAAATATTGATACCGGTAACGTTCTCCGCCGGGTAGTATCTCAAGAGGTGCCGAGTGCTGGCGCCTTTCCCGCAGGCCACGTCAAGAATCGTTCCGGCCTTGTCCGGGATGAATGCCAGAAGCCGTTCCATCAGATTCTCACACGCCTGCTTTTGAGAGCGAGTGCTCGGAGTCCAGTAGCCCCAGTTCGAGAAATCGCTCCCCTCGTAGTACTCCTCAATCAGGCGATCAAACATCGCAAAGTCGTAGCCCTCGTTGATCGTCTTCCTACGCTGATCAGAATTCCCGCTTCGCATCACATACGGAGACTTATCACCACGCGCCGGCCTTTGACCGTCGCCGGCCGGCCGGCCGAGCCACACTTCGAGCCCGCCGGACTTGTTCGGGACGTAGGTCCACCGGTCATCTTCAGTTTTGACCGCCACTTTCGGGCCGAACGGATTGGCCGTTCCGAGAAAGAGGCCGTGGGGCGTGGATACGAGATTGCGAACGCCGTAGTTGTAAGGATTCCCGAAACCATTCCGGGATACCGGCTCCCAGTCGTCGCCGTCCCGGCTGCGCCAGAGATCAAATCCTCCTCTGCGCGCGACGAATTTCTCTATCCCGAGACGCTGCATCTGCAGCCGGCGGCGGGCCGGCATGCGGTTTGAGTGAGCGTATCTTGCGAAGAGAGCGGAATCAAAGGTGCCGACGTAGAGCCAGCCATCATGGTCC
>DAOTAI010000190.1:0-9338 GCA_035593865.1 Acidobacteriota bacterium | reverse complement strand
CCTGGGGATTAGACGCGGAGTCGTCACGGCGGAAAGTGCACAGCCGTTTGCGGCCGTTACCCTGCGCCAGACGGATGTCCCGGAGCAAGCCTTTCCTCTAGAGGTGCCTACGATGTGCACGTTCCCGGTGATCGACCGGCGGGCTGCTGTAGACCATAGACCGGTCTCCGTTGATTACCTCTACTTTCCGCAAATCGCGAACGGGAGCCACGGAGCTGCAACCTACCAGACGACTGTACTTCTTCTGAACACAGGACGAAAGGCAGAGACCGTGAAGGTCGAATTCTTCGACTCGAACGGGCAGCCCCTCGCCATGCCATTGAAGAGTCTAGGTGAACGAACCGTGGTTCAGGTAAGCGTCGAGCCTGGGCACACGCTCGAACTCCAGACGACCGGACAGGGAGCGGTCAAGGTCGGGTACGCAAAGGTCCGAGCTCCGCTCGATTTTGGCGGGACAGCGGTGTTCACCTTTTGGGAGAACGGGATCAGGCTTTTCGAGGCTGGGGTTCCCGCCGTGCTGCCTTCACGCAGACAGTGTGTCTTTCTCGATAATCTGGCACCCGGCCGGGACATCGGCTTCGCCCTCATAAATGCTTCCTCGGAGGCTTCTCCGGTGACCTTCAAGCTGTACGACAGCACCGGTCAACTGCGGGCCACGAGGTCCGTAACCGAGATCATTCCGAGCTTTGGAGTCGGCAATCACCTGGCGAAGTACGCTGGCGAGATTTTCCCGGAAATCAGGCAGCAGAATATCAAGTCGGGGATTATCGGGATCGAGAGCCAGGAGCAAGTTGCAGCGGTGACTCTGCGCCAGCACAGTCCGTCACAGGCCTTTCCTGGAGACATCTACCTGCTGACGATTTTCCCGGTTGTCCCGTTGCTACCTTAAGGACCGCGGCACAATAGCAGGCTGGAGAGGTATTTTTGCCTCGAAGCGGTTACGTAGCAAAGCCCAGAGCTGGCCGCCTCTTGTGCGACCCCTCTGGGCTGTCGTGGGCTGAGGTTCGAGCGTTGTGGACTGACGCCATTGACTCTCCGTCCAGACCTCACCAGAGACCGACTGCGGGCAGGAGGATCAGGAGGGCGAGCCATAACACGAGGGCGCCGATGACATCGAAAACCAGGCCCGCCCGGATCATTCTGGTGATGGGGATCAGGCCCGTTCCATAAACGATCGCGTTGGGAGGCGTGGACACGGGGAGCATGAAGCCCCAGCTGGCGCCGAGTGTGGCGCCGAGGGCAAGTGGTATCGGATTGAGATCGGCCGCCATGGCAATCGAGATCATCACGGGCACAACCATGTTCGCCGAGGCGGTGTTCGACGTTGTTTCGCTCACCACAATGGCGGCCACGATCGACATGAGCAGCATCCCCTCCAGTGATGTGGTTCCCGCAATCCGGAGGATTCCCTTCCCGACGGACTCTGCGAGGCCGGTCTGGAACATAAGGTTTCCCAAGCTGACTCCCGCGCCAAAGAGAATCAGTGTGCCCCAGTCAATTCCGGCTGCTTGCTTCCAGTTGAGCGTGAACGTTCGGCGTGACCAGTCGACGGGTAGAACGAAGAGAAGCAAGGCACCAATCAATGCTACGATTGACTCAGGAAGGCGAGAATTGTACGCCTTCAACTCCGGGGAGTCGATTCCCCAGATCACGGCGAGAAAACCGGGGGTGACCCACAAAGTCACAGCGACGAGGAAGGCCGCCAGCGTGTTCTTCTGAGCCCTGCTCCAGGGGCCCAGACTGGCAAGTTGTTCCCGCACATATTCCTGACTTCCAGCCAGCTGTCCAGGTTCGGGCCTGTGAAGCAGATAAATCAATGCACACAGGAAAACGAAGACAATCGCCAGGCATGGAGTCGCCAGAGCCATCCACTGAAAGAAAGGAATGTGGACTCCCGTCGATTTTTCAATCAGGGCCACGCCAATGAGATTCGGCGGAGACCCAATTGGCGTGCCGATGCCTCCGGCGGAAGCAGCATAGGCAGCCATAAGCAGAAAACCAGTGGCGAAACGTCCGTGACCACGCCGGGCCTGGTCGTGGTGCGCCATGGCTCCGATTATTCCTGCCCCGATCGGAGTCAGCATAGCGGTTGTCGCAGTGTTGCTGATCCACATCGACACCAGGGCGGCAGTTGCGCCGTAGGCGCACAGGAGTCTCAAGCTGCTGCCTCCGATAAAGCTTCGTGACATGATTACGAAGGCAAAACGCCTGTCCAGACCATGAACCGACATGGCGCGGGCCATCAGGAAGCTGCCCAGAAACAAGTAAATAATGGGATCGGCCAATGGCGCGAACGCTTCTGCGGCTGGCGCCACTCCGCTAATGACGCAGAGACTAACGCCCAGGAGTGCGGCGACCGGTATGGGGACTGGTTCCGTCACCCACCAGACGACCACCCAGGCCAGGACCGAGGCCAGCCGATGAGACTGCATATTGCCGAACGGCAACAGATAGACCACCAGAGCGGCAAGTGGGCCAAGAAAAAGCCCTATGGTGCGTCTCCAATGTTCGAAAGTCTGTTCTGCCGGGGAAAGAATCGGTCTGGCTTCGACGCTTCGCGGCTCGATCATTTGTTATCCGGGTAGCATAAACGAGATAGACTGGGAGTTACAGGCGAACCGGGAACCTTTTCCGGTTGCGTCACTCGCTTTTGTCCGCCTGACGTTCCTGGTCTTTCTGCTGGGCTTCGACACGTTCTTTCCTCAATGTCACGCGCAACCGCGCATAAATCGTCATGTAAATATTGGCAATCCACACCAGGGCGAGGGTCGAGATCAGGTAACCTCTCCAGTCGTTGATGAGGAGGGTGAATCCTGTCAGGAGAGCGAAGGCGAGAGCCACGTAGTGACTGAAACAGTATTCACAGGTAACGAGATAATGCAGCTTTCGCCCTGCTCGAATCCTCGAGGATTTTGAACGATTCTCAAAGTACTCACGCATCTCCCGAAAGATCTCTTCGTGCGTCACCGTCCAAGAGACACTGGCCACAGGAAGCGCGAGCATCGCCAACCAGAACAGCTGCGTAGCCGAGTCCATATCCGTCTCTGCCGCCTTTGAATGAAGGGGTCCCCGTGAGCACCCTGTAATTATTGTAACCGCCATACTTCGTCTATCAGCCAGACCGTTCCTTGTTCATCTCCCCGTGGTCAATTATGCTTGGTGTTAATCCTGCCGATGATCGGACAACGAGTTGCGCATTATGAAATCCTCGAACTGCTCGACCAAGGCGGGATGGGTGTTGTCTATAAAGCACGCGATACCCGGCTTGGTCGCCTCGTCGTTCTGAAGTTCCTGCCACGCCGTTTTGCCAATGACGGCGCCGCGCTCGGGCGTTTTGAACGCGAAGCGCGGGCGGCCTCGGCGCTCGATCACCGGAGCATCTGCCCGGTGTTCGACGTTGGAGAGTACGACGGTCAGCCGTTTATGGCGATGCCGTACCTCAAGGGCCGAACATTGAAGGAGCGTCTGGCAGAGGGTCCAGTTCCGATGGACCTGGCGCTGCACTTCGGGATTCAGCTCGCCGAAGCGCTGGAGGTCGCGCATTCCAACCGCATTATTCACCGGGACATCAAGCCGGCGAATATCTTCGTGACCGATCGAAACGAGACCAAAATCCTCGATTTTGGCTTATCCAAGATCGTCCGGGATACCGAACCGGATCAGGCTCGGGATGAGGAGCCGAGTATTCTGACCCGCAGGGGGACAGCAATTGGGACGGCGGGGTACATGTCTCCCGAACAGGCGTTTGGTGAGAGTGTCGACCAGCGCACGGATCTCTTTTCGCTAGGAGTAGTCCTGTACGAAATGGTCACCGGTAAACCGCCTTTTCGCGGACCCAACCCGTTGGCTGTGGTCGGGCAGGTTTTGACTCATTGCCCGCCGTCAGTGCTCCAAGTCAATCCGGAGTTGCCGGCTGAGCTGGATCGGATCATCTCGAAAGCCATGGCAAAGCGGCGCGAGGCTCGGTACCAGTCAGCCAGAGAAATGATGTCCGACCTTCAGAAGCTCAGGGATGCAAGCTCACCGGAGATCCAGGCCTCGCTCGCCCGCGCTGCCCAGAGCCGCACGAGGCGGCGAGGTATACGTTTTGGCATCGTTTTGCTGTCCGCTTTCGCTTTTGTTCTCGTCGTCGCCCTTCTCCGCCAGTATCAGAACAGCGGGAGTGGAGTCGGCGATCTGGTGCTCCGCCCGTTGACCTTCAAGCCGGGGCTGCAGTTGGATCCGGCAATTTCGCCCGACAGCCGTTTCATTGCTTACGCCTCTGCGAATAACGGAAGGTTTGATCTCCTTGTTCAGGAAGTCGGCGAGGAGACGCCCAGGCTCTTCGTCGCCTCGGATGCTCATGACTGGCAACCCACTTGGTCTCCTGACGGTACGCGGATCGCATTCAGATCGGAACGGGATGGCGGAGGCCTTTACATCGCGCGGGCAACCGGTGAAGATCTGAGGAGAATCTCGTCTTTTGGCTACGAACCTCAATGGTCGCCGGATGGTTCCCGGATTCTGTTCTTCAACACTCCCTATACGCTTTACGAAAGCCGTGAGATCTACGTCGTTAAACTTGACGGGAGCCTGCCGGTTCGATTTAGCAGCCGGTTTCTGGACCAGCTTATCGTTGTGACTGCCGGGTGGCGCCCCGATGGGCAGATTACGGTTGCAGGTCAACTCGGAATCGCCGGAAAGCGCGGGCTTTGGACGGGAGATTTTGAAACGGGACAGTTCACCTATCATGAAGCTACCAGCGAGGTCACTAAACGGGCGGCGGATCTAGGACTGGCTCTTGCAGAGGTCTCCTCGTTCGTTTGGGCGCCCTCCGGGCGTCGCCTGTTTTTCAATGCGCCCAGCAAAGGGGTCATCAACCTGTGGAGCGTCGCCGTAGATTCCTCCTCCCGTCTGATCGGGCTCGAACGGCTTACAACCGGCCCCGGTATTGATACGAACCTGTCGATCTCGGCCAATGGAGCAAGGCTGGTATTTAACACCATCATCGAATCGCTCCGGCTCTGGTCATTTCCCTTCCAATCGACAACGGGAAAGATGCTGGGTCCTGGGCAACCGATCAGTCCAGGAGATCTCAGGGCCGCAGCGCCAGATATCACCGATGACGGGCGCAGGCTAGTATTTGCCGGGTTTCGCGCCGACGTCTCGCCGCGCCTTTGGGTCCGTTCGCTGACTGAAGACAGCGCCCCGGTTTCACTGGGAACTCTTTACGGGGCATTTCCCCGATGGTCTCGCGACGGGGCAAGACTGGCGTACCAGGCTGACGGACGAATCCGGATTGTCCAGCCCGAATCGCAGGCGCAGGAACAGATTGCGGCGTCCTCGGAGGCGGACTTTGCACCGGGAACATGGTCGAAGGATAGCGAATGGATACTCACCTCCAGGGCGGTCGGGGAATCCCGACGAATGGAGATCTGGAAATTGCCTGTCAAACCTGGCCCGGGTCGAGAACCCAGGCGCGTAGCGGCGCATCCCGCCAAGAACCTTTGGCAGCCTCGATATTCACCTGATGATCAGTGGATCTGCTTCAATGCGGTCGATACCCTTCAAACAGGAAACTCCTCGATTTATGTCATCCCTGCGGAAGGAGGCGAGTGGCGGCAGATCACATCTGGTGAGGGGTGGGACGACAAGGCACGGTGGTCTCCAGACGGCAGAACTCTCTACTACCTGTCCTCCCACGGTGGATTCTTGAATCTCTGGGGCGTGCCCTTTGACACCAGGACTGGATCGACACGCGGAGAGCCGTTTCAAATCACTCACCTGGAAACTCCGGCCCGATGCATTTGGCAGGATTTGGGATTGATGGAAATCGCTGTCGCAACGGACCGCTTTGTCGCTCCCTTGATGGAACGAACCGGCCATGTCTGGATGCTTGAGAATCTGACCGAGTGAGCTGGAGCGCTTCCCTTGCTCGCACACGGCTCTTGACTGACCGCATTAACGACGCGAGTCCATCGGGATTTTGACCGCCGGCCCTAAAAAAACCTGTTTATAAGCGATCCTCAAGCTCCCAACCTTCCGCTCAGGTGTTAAACTATCTGGTCTGTGCAGGAAAGTATGTCGATTGAAAGGAGTCAATTGGGATGAGTGAAAGGGATGACAAACAACTCCAGGAAAAAACCGACCCCGGGGAAAAGCGGGGAATAGAACGGCGAGACATCCTGCAGGGTATGGCTACCCTTCCGGTGCTGGGCCTATTCGGCTACGCCGTCCACAAGCAGGTTAGCTACAAGAATGCCACGATCGCCCAGACGCTCGGGACTGCACAGGCCTCCGACCTGAGAGAAGTCAATGTCGCCCTTATCGGCGCCGGAGCTCAAGGACAGGTTTTGCTCGACGCCATGTTGAAGATCCCAAACCTCCGATTTCGCGCTGTGTGCGATATTTGGGAGTTCAATCTCGGCAGGGCTATCCGGACTCTGAAGAAGTACGACCACGAGGTCAACGGGTATGAAGACTACCGGGAAATGCTCGACAAGGAGAAGGATGTCGAAGCAGTAGTCATAGCGACCCCGGATTTCTGGCATGCGCCGCATACAATCGACAGTCTGAGAGCCGGCAAGCATGTCTACTGCGAAAAGGAGATGTCGAACACGCTGGAGGGAGCACGGGCGATGGTGCTAGCCGCGCGTGAGACCGGAAAGCTCCTCCAGATAGGACATCAACGGCGCAGCAACCCCCGCTATATTTACTGTTATGAAAAGCTGGTCAAAGAGGCGAAACTCCTTGGCCGGATCGTCACCGTCAATGGGCAGTGGAACCGAGCTGTTCAGGAGGATCTTGGATACCCCAAGCGTTATGAAATCCCCGCCGAGAAACTCCGGCAGTATGGGTACAAGAGCATGGAGCAGTTCCGAAACTGGCGCTGGTACCGGGGGCTGGGGGGAGGCCCGATCGTCGACCTCGGTTCTCATCAGATTGACATTTACAACTGGTTCCTCGAGGCCAATCCCGTTGCCGTAATGGCCAGCGGCGGCAACGACTACTACTCTCCGGAAACGCGCGAATGGTACGACACCGCCATGGTTGTCTACGAGTACCACACGGCGGAAGGCCCGGCCAGGGCGTATTACCAGACTCAAACCACAAACAGCAGCCTGGGTTACTTCGAGAGATTTATGGGGATCAGGGAACACTCGTCATCTCCGAGTCTGACGCCAATTACGCCAACGCCATTTACCGCGAAGTTACGGCGCCGCCCTGGGATGAATGGATACAGAAAGGTTACGTGACGGCACCGAAAGTCGCCGAGGTTCAAGAAGAGCGAAACGTGGTGCTGGACGTCCGTGAAAGCGTTTCGCCAGAAGAGCACAAAATCCCGATTGAGTTTGTCGACTTATACCATCGTCCCCATCTCATGAACTTTTTCAACGCGGTACGTGGACTTGAGAAACTCAACTGCCCCGCCGAGGTCGGATACGAAAGCGCGGTTACTGTTTTGAAGGTTAATGAGGCGATTGAAGCCAAACGAAGGCTTGAGTTCCGGCCTGAGGAATTTGAAGTCTCCTAGCGACGTGCAGGACGTACTGTGGCGGAAAGGAACTGAACAACATGCTTGAAGAACGATACACACATTTGCAGATGATCGGCCTCGTCGTCATGCGTGTCCTGATCGGGTGGCATTTTCTGTACGAGGGCGTGGCAAAGCTGCTGGATCCCAACTGGTCCGCTGCCGGCTATCTGAACGCTGCCAAGGGTCCAATGGCCGATACCTTCAAATGGATGGCCAGCACCCCTGACATTCTTGAATGGGTCAACTTTCTCAATATCTGGGGCCTGACGCTGGTGGGCCTTTTTCTAATCCTGGGACTTCTCACCCGGTACGTAGCCATTGCCGGGGCTTTCATGGTTTTGCTCTATTACCTCGCGAATCCGCCCTTCATCGGATACTTCTCGTCTGTGCCCACAGAGGGGAGTTATCTGCTGGTGAACAAAAACCTGGTCGAAATCGCAGCTCTTTTCGTTATCGCGGTGACGCACAGCGGACGATATGCCGGCTTGGACCGCATTTTTTACCGTCTCTTCCACCGCAAGGGGGCCGTCGAGGAACGCGAGTTCACTGGAGCGACGGTATAACCGCGGATTACTGCGCCGTTCCGATATTTGGTTCCTCATCAGATCGGCGAACGATTGATCCCCGGCGCCCGCTTGCCTGGCAAGCGGGCGACTGCTCGCACCGGTGCAGGGTTAATCGGCGAGCTTAGGCTGGCGCAAAGACCAATGTGTATGGATGATGCGCCAGCCGTCCTTGGTGTAACGATAGACCTCGGTCGTGTTCCAGCGAACCTCACGCCCGCTCTTGGGGAATCGGGTGGTGTAGTTGAACGTCAGGACGGCGACATCGCCCGCAAACTGGACTTTGATGTTTTCCATTACCCCGGACACCGGTTCCTCGACGGAAAACCTCTTGTAATACTCACGTAACGCTTCCAGTCCGTGTATGGGTTCCGACAGAAACGGGTCGAAGTAGGTGACGTCAGGCGCACTGATTTCCAGGAACCCACCCGGATCCCCCTTGTCCGACCGGTCAAGCGCAGCCCGCTCCATGGCGATAATGACAGAGGCCGGGTCGCTATCCTTCGCTCGCGCCACAGCAGCAAAAAGAACGGGAACCATGAAAGCCAGAACGATCTTCAACATTTTCAGCTCCTTTCCTCCTGACTCGGAATAACCCGATATGGTTGGTTCGGCATAGGATACTTGGACACTGAGGATAATCAATACGTTAGATTGGAGCTGGCTGAAACGGATTGGGAGGTGAGAGGGGTCAGCGCTTTAGAATTCGATTTCCAAGATTTCCTGACAGCAACGGCCGGCGGAGAAGGTATGACTCGCCGCCCGGCGAATCGTCGTCGTCAGATGGTTGATAAGGAGCGGCCGGACCACAGTTGTACTTGCGGGCACGAGGGTCGCTGGCCGCGCTTCTCGGGGCCGCCCCGGTTCGCTCACCCGGCGCGAAGCCAGGGGTTTTACAGCTAGTTCTACTCCCCCCGCTTCGGTCGGCCTGGTGGCTGGACGTCCTCTGGTCGTTAGGACCTCGAAACGCCGCGCCTCTCAACCGCTCGCGCTGCCTTCGCCTCCCCCTCGACCGCGGGCAGGAGAGCACCGGGTTTCGATACACCGCTGAAAGGCGCGGTACTCAACCGCCGTACTCTCCCGGCTCGCTCCCGGCTCCGAGCACGACCGGCATTCGTACACTCTCCAGTTGGTCCGCTGCCTTGGCCCGCCAACAGCAGAGGGCTAATAGCATTTGTGTCTCGCTGCGGTCGGCCTGCTGGCTGGTGCAGGATGATCGGCGGAAACGCAGGCGACAAGACGCAGTATCTGTCACGCGG
>DAOTAI010000001.1:28015-47219 GCA_035593865.1 Acidobacteriota bacterium | reverse complement strand
GAGCGTTTTGAGAGCGTTCAGGAGCAATGCGGAAGATGCATGCATCAACGGCGAATTTTTCCCGACCACGACTCGACCATCGGCGAGAGCCAGTGCGGCGCCACAGTATATCCCTTCGTTGCCTTTGCCTTTACGCTCGCCTTCGACTGCCGTCTGGCGGGCCGGAAGGACGACGGGACGATCTTCGGGGCCCACATTCAGCTCCTTCATCAGCAACTCGGCGCGCTGCACGGTTTCTTTCTGGGCCAAACCAACGGCATATTCGCAGTTGTAGCGAAAGTAACGGCGGATCACTTCCTGGCTGGCCGCCATCCGTACGGCCTCATCGTCAACTATTCCGAATCCGGCGCGATTGACTCCCATGTCAGTTGGAGACCGGTATGGAGACTCGCCGCCAGCGATTTTTTCCAGAATTCGTGTGAGAAGAGGGTAGGCCAGGATGTCGCGGTTGTAATTGACCGCTGTCTCGCCGTAGGCTTCGAGGTGAAAAGGATCGATCATGTTCACGTCGACGAGGTCGGCGGTGGCTGCCTCATAGGCGACATTGACCGGATGTTTTAGCGGCAGGTTCCAGATCGGAAACGTTTCGAACTTCGCGTATCCCGCGCCGACTCCGCGTCTGTGTTCGGCGTAAAGCTGGGAAAGGCAGGTAGCCAGTTTACCGCTGCCGGGTCCGGGTCCGGTCACTACCACCAGGGGCTTGTGCGTTTCGATGAACGAGTTGGCTCCGTAGCCTTCCTCGCTGACGATCAGATCCACGTCGGTCGGGTAACCTTTAGTAGCCCGATGGGTATGAACACAGACTCCTCTTCGTTCCAGTTTGTTCTTAAAGAGCGCGGACGAAGGTTGACCTTCGTAGCGCGTGATGACAACCGCGCAGACATCCAGTCCCCACGCCCGCAGGTCATCGATCAGCTTCAGGGCATCTGAATCGTAAGTGATTCCGAAGTCGGCGCGCATCTTCTTGCGCTCGATGTCGCCGGCATAAATGCAGAGAATAATTTCGGCCTGGTCGCTGATCTGTTGGAGCAGGCGCATTTTGATATTGGGATCAAAACCGGGCAAAACCCTCGCAGCATGGTAGTCGTAGAGCAGTTTGCCGCCGAATTCGAGGTACAGCTTATTGTTGAAGCGTTCAATCCTCTCGCGGATGGCGCGGGTCTGCTCTTCCAGATATTTCTCGTTATCAAAGCCTATCTTCATGCCGGGTATCGGGCGAAACGACAGGTCGTGTTGTCGGCAACTAAACATGGCGGAAGATGATAGCCGGGAGTTGTGAGATCAGGCAATCGTTGAATCCAGATGGTTATTTTTCCGCGTGATAGCTCTGCAGACTTTTCACGCCGCCCCGACCTGCGCGCTCCGCCGCAATACCGTTGGCGGCTGCTATGGCCGCGGCGGTTGTGGCCAGGTAGGGTACTTTGTATTTGATTGCCGCCTTTCGGATATAGGAATCGTCGTACAAGCTCATCTTGCCTGCTGGCGTGTTGACCACGAGTTGAAGTTCCCCGTTCTTGATGGCATCGGCAATATTTGGACGTCCCTCGTGCATCTTGAGGATGGGTTTGCATCGGATTCCGTGCCTCGCCAGGTAAGCCCTTGTTCCCTTGGTGGCATAGATGGTGAAACCGAGTTCAGCGAAGCGGCGAGCTGCTTTTAGCGCACCTGGGCGATCTGGGGGGGCCACTGTTATCAGCACGGAGCCCTCCAGGGGCAGGCGTTGTTTAGCCGCGTCCTTAGCTTTCCAGTAAGCGAGCCCGGGGTTGACCGCCATGCCGAGAACCTCGCCTGTCGATCTCATTTCGGGGCCGAGAAGGGGATCAACTTCCGGGAACATGTAGAAGGGGAAGACAGGCTCCTTGACGCCATAGTGACGGATGGGCCGCGTCTCAAGTTTCAGCTCACTCAAGCGCCGGCCAAGCATCACTTGGGTTCCGAGCCGCGCCATAGCGATATTGCTTACCTTGCTGACCAGCGGCACAGTTCGGCTGGCCCTGGGATTTGCTTCCAGAATGTAAACCACATCGTCGACAATCGCGTACTGGACGTTCATTAACCCGACTACGTTGAATCGAACCGCGATTTTCTTAGTGTATTCGACGATCGTATCGACCAGCCGCGGGGGGATAGTTACCGGCGGTATGACACATGCCGAGTCGCCGGAGTGAACACCGGCCGGTTCGATGTGTTCCATAACGGCGGGCACGAACGCATCGGTGCCGTCCGCGATGGCGTCGGCTTCGGCCTCGATCGCGTTTTCCAGGAACTGCTCGATGAGGATCGGCCGGGTCGGGGAAATCTCGACCGCGGCGGCCAGATATTCCATCAGCATCTCTTCGTCGTGGACGATTTCCATGCCGCGACCGCCGAGCACGTACGAGGGACGCACTATCAGCGGGTAGCCGATTTTCTCGGCAATGGCCAAAGCCTCCTGCAGGTTGGCGGCCATTCCGGACTTCGGCTCAGGGATCCCGAGGTCGCGCATGATTTGGCGGAAGCGGTCTCGGTCTTCGGCAAGGTCAATCGTATCCGGGCTCGTTCCGAGGATTCTGACCCCTGCTGCCGCCAGTTCGCCTGCAAGGTTCAGGGGAGTCTGACCGCCGAACTGGACAATCACGCCTTCAGGTTGCTCTTTCTCGTATATGGCCAGTACATCTTCCACCGTCAGGGGTTCGAAATAAAGCCTGTCGGACGTGTCGTAATCGGTCGAAACGGTCTCCGGGTTGCAGTTCACCATGATTGAGGTGTAGCCGGCGTCTCGTAGCGCGAATGCCGCATGGACGCAGCAGTAATCGAACTCGATGCCCTGCCCGATGCGATTGGGGCCGCCGCCGAGCACCATGACTTTTTTTCGCCCATTCCCGTGGTTTAAGGCGGGAGAGGAGGAAACCTGGCTGGATGGCGGGCTCGACTCGGCCGGCCGCTTGGAGTGAGCATAGGTGGAGTAGTAGTATGCCGCATTCTCGACCCCGCTGACCGGGACCGAGTCCCATTGTTGCACGATCCCTTGAGCGATTCGGGCACATCGGATCTCGATCTCCGGCAAGGTGAGGATCTTGGCGAGATACTGGTCCGAAAAACCGTCCTTTTTGGCCTGTTCCAGTAAAGCAGCAGGTGGAAGACCTCCCTTGTACTTCAGCAGCTCCTCCTCCAGGTCCACCAGTTCCTTCATCTGCTCAATGAACCATGGCTTGATTCGAGTGCGTTCGTGCAGCTCACAGACTCCGGCACCCTGACGCAAGGCCTCGTACATGATGAACTGGCGTTCGCTGCTGGGCTCGGCAAGCATAGCCATGAGTTGTTCGAGCGACTTGTTGTGGAAGTCTTTTGCGAAGCCCAAGCCCGATCGGCCGTTCTCGAGTGATCGGATCGCCTTCTGCAAAGCCTCCTTATACGTCTTCCCAATGCTCATTACCTCGCCAACTGAGCGCATCTGGGTGCCGAGTCTGTCCTGGACTCCGCGAAATTTCTCAAACGCCCAGCGAGCGAATTTAACCACAACGTAGTCACCTGATGGGGAGTACTTGTCCAAGGTGCCTTCGCGCCAGTAGGGTATTTCGTCAAGCGTCAGGCCGCCGGCCAGCAGCGCCGAAACCAGCGCAATGGGAAATCCGGTGGCCTTCGATGCCAAGGCGGAAGAGCGAGAAGTGCGAGGGTTGATTTCAATAACCAGGAGACGGCCTGTTCGCGGATCGTGCGCAAACTGGATATTGGTTCCTCCAATGACCTCGATGGCTTCGACAATCTTGTATGAGTCGCGCTGGAGGCGTTCCTGCACTTCTGCGGGGACGGTCAACATGGGGGCGGTGCAGCAGGAATCGCCGGTGTGAATCCCCATTGGATCAATGTTTTCGATGAAGCAGACGGTGATCATCTGGTTTTTGGCATCCCGAACTACTTCAAGTTCCAGCTCTTCCCAGCCAAGAACGGATTCCTCAACCAGCACCTGCCCGACCAGACTGGCGGAAAGACCTCGGCTCACGATCCTTTCGAGCTCTTCAGTGTTGTAGACGATGCCTCCGCCTGTACCTCCAAGGGTATAGGCAGGTCGAATCACCAGCGGGTATCCCAGCTGTTCTGCCACGCGTTCCGCTTCCTGGAGACTGTTGGCGATTTCGCTTCTCGGTACTTCGAGTCCGAGGCGGGCCATAGTCGCTTTGAACGCCTGGCGATCCTCACCGCGCTCGATGGCATCGACATTGACGCCAATCACCTTAACGCCCAATTCTTCCAGAATCCCCGACCGTGCAAGCTCGGATGAAAGATTAAGTCCCGACTGGCCGCCCAGGTTTGGAAGGAGGGCGTCGGGTCGCTCTTTGCGAATGATTTCGGTAAGAGTCTCGATGGTTAACGGCTCGACGTAGGTCGCGTCAGCCATCCCCGGATCGGTCATAATGGTTGCGGGGTTAGAGTTGACGAGCACAATCTCATATCCGAGGCTACGCAGTGCTTTGCACGCCTGAGTCCCCGAATAGTCAAATTCACAGGCCTGTCCGATTACGATAGGGCCAGACCCGATAATCATCACTTTACGCACATCCTGACGCCTTGGCATTGTCCGCTCCTGCTCACCACACTTTGCAAATTGAACCAATGGTCGGCCGACAAGACTACAGTTTTTGATGGTTGTATGGCAACTGTTGAATTTGAACGTGAACCGACTCTTGACGTAAGATGATACGCAATAGGCTCCAAACGAGGGTTAGAGGCCCGGCTACGGCTCCGTAAGCTTGGAGTCATTCCCTTCATCTGCCGAGGCCCTACAACGCTCGTCTCCGGCATCCCGAGGAGTGGAAAACATGCAGTTAGGTTTGTTCGGCTTGAGGGCCGGACTGTTTTTGGTCCTGTCCTTGTGTCTGCTCAGCCCTGTCACTGCTCAAACCGATTCCGCTCAACTCTCTGGTTTCGTGCTGGACCCGTCCGGGCTCCCCGTCCCAGGTGCATCGGTGACGGTTACTAACGAGACCACTCAGATAGAGCGTAATGCGGTGACCAATGACCAGGGTTACTACGTGGTTGCCAGTCTGCCGCCGGGATACTACACCGTGGCGGTTGAAATGGAAGGGTTCAAGAAGTTCGTCAAGACTAGAAACAAACTGGATGCGAGTGTCAATCATCGGGTCGACGCCGCTTTAGAGATTGGTGGTGTTGACGAGACCATCTCGGTTGTCGCCGCCCCTTCTCAAGTTCAGTCAGACAGCGCGATGGTCGCGAAACTGGTAGAGAGCAAGCAAATAGAGAGAATGACTCTGAACGGGCGCAATCCCCTTTTTCTCGCTTTGCTCAAACCAGGAGTCCGCAGTGGAACAGCACTCACCGGTTTCAGTTTCGGGCTGACGTCGGGAGGTCTTTCCATTAACGGCGCCAGGACGCAAGACATGCTGATCACTTTCGACGGCGCCGTGGGCATCCGCACCCGAGCCAATGGCACCAGCGTCGGGGTTGCAGATCTTGACACTGTCCAGGAGGTTCAGATTCTCACAGCCAACTACAATGCTGAATACGGGCGCTCCGCAGGGGGGCAGGTCCGGATCGTGACGAAAAGTGGCGGCCAGAACTTCCACGGATCTCTGTACGAGTATTTCCGTAACGACAAGTTGGACGCCAACAGTTGGTCGCGCAACCGCAGTGGTCTACCCCGTGAAGCGAGCCGATTCAACCAGTTCGGTTATGTGGTGAACGGGCCGGTATATATACCGGGCGTGTTCAACACCAATCGGGACAGACTGTTCTTCCTGTGGAGCCAGGAATGGGTCAGGCGCCGCCGCGAGGTGACCTCAATCGTGACGGTTCCAACGCTCAAGATGCGGCAGGGCGACTTCTCGGAATTGCTCGATCCCAATAACCCGTATTTTGATGGCGCGCGAATCGTCAGCGATCCGCTTACCGGCGAGCCTTTCCCGAACAACATCATCCCGCCCAATCGCCTGAGCCCTAACGGGATTGGTTTTCTGAACGCATATCCGGAGCCGACACCCGGGTTCCTGCAAGGAAACGACAACTTCATCCAGACGCGGCCACAGCCTGAGAATCAGCGAAAAGACACCCTCTCGCTCGATTTTGTGGTAAACGCACAGCACTCACTGAAGTTCCGCGGCTCCATGTACAACTGGAATTCGGTTGATGCCTTCCGTGGCGGCTTGGATCGCGCGGTGACGGATTGGGATCGGCCCAACCGTACAGGATCGATCAGTCACCTCTGGTCAATCAGTCCTACCACGATCAATGAAGCCATGGTGACGGCGAGTGTGGATGTTGTTCACATAGGTATCTTTCGCGAGGGTGGACGCTTTGAACGGAGCCGGTACGGAATCAACTATCCCTACCTGTTCCCGGAGCGAAAGGAAATCCCGGATAAGATACCGACGATTGACATCTCCAGCTTCCAGACGCTGGACGGCGGGCCCTATCCGGCGTTCTCCTCCGGTCCCATCTACTCAGTGTCTGACAACTTCACCAAGATTCTGGGTACCCATTCGTTGAAGTTTGGAGCGCTCTATGAGCGTTCTGGTCAAAACGACTTTGACCAGATCAACGTTACGGGCGTGCCGGGTGGAACCAATAACCAGAATGGGCGATTCATCTTCGACGACACTCGGGCTGGGGCGCCGTCAACAGGCCTGGGGATTGCGAATGCTGCCCTCGGTCTGTTCACGTCCTATGCGGAGATCGGGCCGCGTGCTTACACCCCGTATCGAAGCAACATGTTCGAGTGGTACGTCCAGGACAGCTGGAAGACGACGCAGCGACTGACGATGGAGCTGGGTCTGCGTTGGACCTACATGACTCCGTACTACTACAGTCTCTGGGGCAACATCGCCATCTTCGATCCGAATCGGTATGATCCTGCCAGGGCCGTTGTGCAAGATCCGGCGACCGGGTTCATTCTGAGCGGCGACCGGTACAACGGTGTGGTCATACCCGGCAACGGCTGGCCAGAAGCCGCCCGCGGGCGTGTGGCTATTGCTGATACGGGCGAGTTCAATCACCTCTTTTCGGGCGAAGAGTTGGTGGGCGAGCGACATTGGACCAACTTCCAGCCGCGGATCGGGATTGCTTACCAGATCAGCAGCAACGATGTCATCCGAGCGGGGGCAGGCAGGTTCATGGCCCGGCCGGGCGTTTCCGACAACGTCTTTCTGGGCGGGAATCCTCCTTTCCAGCCGATGGTATCGATTGCCACGGGTCAGGCCGACAACCCGGCCGGAGGCAATCCGTCGAATTTTCCTCAGTTCTTCATGACGATGGACCCGGTTTTCAAGATTCCCCAGTCGTACATGTGGAACGTGTACTATGAGCGCTTGCTGCCGCACAACGTTACCGCATCGATTGGGTATGTGGGCCGGGTAGGCCTGTATCTCGAACGGGAACGCAACCTGAACACTCTGCCGGTGGGAACTTTGCACAGGCCGGAAAATGCGGGGATAAACACCAACGTTTTGCGTCCCTTCAAAGGCTTTGCCCAGATCCCGATGGCTGAGAACGCTGGACGTTCCGAGTACAACGGTTTGCAGCTGGAACTGAATCGCCGCTTCGACAGAGGACTTGCTTTCGGTATCGCTTACACCTACTCAAGCTCCTATGACAACGCTTCAGATCGACGCTATCGGTTGCTCAACCCCCTGGATGACTCGCTCGACTGGGGACCGTCCAACTTCGATACGCCTCACGTACTGGTGATTAACGCCATCTACGAATTGCCTTTCCTGCGCGGGTCGGGAGGCCTGCGTAACGCGCTTCTCGGCGGATGGACACTGACGGGTGTCTACCAGTACCAGAGCGGAACCCCGTTCCACATTGGAACCGGCGAGGATTTCGCCGGAATCGGAAGCGGAAACGAGACTCAGCTCTGGAACCTGGCGGGGGACATCGAGCTTCCGAGAGGAGATCGGAGGTTCTCGAATGGCGCCGGAGATGACAACTTCTATTTCCGGACGAGGACCGCCTCCGGCGACCCAATTGCTACTCCGCCCGCGCTCGGGACCTTCTCAGCTCAGACAAGAAACTCCGCCGGGTATCACCCGGGGAGCCACAACATGAGCATGGCTGTGTTCAAGTCCTTTGCCATCACTGAATCCCAGCGGATCGAGTTCCGATCGGAGTTCTTCAACCTTCCGAACCATCCCAACTGGAGTAATGTGGACACCAATCCACGGTCCAGTACGTTCGGTAAGGTGACAAGCAAAACCGGTCAGCGGGAAATTCAGCCGAGCCTGCGCTACAGCTTCTAGTCACCAAACAGCCAAGGGCGCCTGCGAGGCGCCCTTGAACTCGAAAGACTCGAGAACGTAACCTTCAGAAGGTGTGCAAGAATCGGCGGGTTTATCCGCGTAATCCGCGCGATCCGTGCCATCCGCGGCTTGGTACCCGCGGATAGCGCGGAAGGCGCGGATAACACGGATAAACTCGCCGATTCTTTTTCACACTTTCTGAGGGGCACTCCTGACCCTCGATTCCGCTTGCCGATCGGCCAGATCGGTGCTACACTCCGCCCAGCAACGGTAGATTTAAATCCTTCATCCGGAAGGAGGATGCCATGCTTCGGTGCGGCATTTTATTAATTCTTGCCGTTCTTTCCTGCCCCTCCGGCCTGGTTCAGGCAACCGCAGCTCAGACAAGCCCGACCTACGCAGATGAGTACGCCTTGTACGAAAAGGCCAACCAGGAGGCCGATACGGCTCGGAAGAAGGCCCTGCTCCTCGAGTTCGTGCAGAAATACAAGACGTCAGAGCTGGATCCTCATATTTCCGCACTCTATGCCCAATTCTATGCAGCTCCCCGAGAACGGGGCGAGTGGCAGAATCTGGCAGGTGTGGCTGAGGAATTTCTACGCTACAGACCTTCTGACGTCTATGCCATGGCTGCAGCGACAGAAGCGTATCAAAAGCTAAACAGTCCTCAGAAACTTGTCGAATTCGGTACCAGGCTGTACGCACAAAGTCCAAACGGCGGAACTGCCTACTTCGTGGCCAAGGCCTATCAGTCGATGAACGATCGGGCAAACTTCGCGAAATGGGCGGAAAGAACCCTCGAACACGACGCCAACAACCTCGAAATGCTGGTTGAATGTGTGTCATTCGCCTGGAGCGCGCAGAACCTGACCAAGGCCGGAAGGTATGCCCAGCGCGGGCTCAAGGTCCTGGACACAATGGGGGTACCTCCCGGAAAAACCGCGGAGGAATGGAAGACGCAGAGCAACCAGATTAAAGCTTACTTCCATCGAGCCCTGGGCGAGGAAGACTACCTCGTGAATGCGTTTCCAGAGTCTCAAAAGCACTTCCAGGAGGCTGTGAAGCTGGATCCCAAGAATGATTTGGCGCATTATCGCCTCGGGTTTCTTTATTGGCGAGCAGGAAGTATCGACCGAGCGCTGGCTTCGTTTGCTCGAGCGGCGGTCTTGGGAGGCCCGACTTCATCGGACGCGCGCCAACAATTGAATGACCTGTACAAGCAGACTTATCGCAATCTGCTCGGGGTTCCAAGGCTGCTGCAAGGCGCCAAGGCGGAACTTGGCGTGCAGTAATTTCACTCCGACTACAAGGGTAAGCCGCGCAGCAGCTTATCAAGCAGGAAGCCGAGGCAGCCGGTAATGGGCAGCGTCAGGATCCAGGTCCATAGCATCCGCTCGACGAGCCCCCATTTGACCGCGCTAATACGCTTGGTGGCCCCCACACCCATGATCGACGTCGAGATGATGTGAGTCGTAGAGACCGGAATTCCCCAATGAGTGGCGACCTGAATGACAGCGGCGGCTGAGGTTTCTGCTGCAAAACCATGGATTGGCTGTAGGCGTACCACCTTGTGGCCCAGTGTTCGAATAATTCGCCAGCCGCCCGCGGCCGTTCCTGCCGCCATTGTTATAGCGCAGATGATCTTAACCCACAGTGGCACTTCAAACACGGACATCTTCAGAAAGCCGAGCCAGTCGGGAATCCCGTCAAAAACGCCCGAACTTGTCGCGGTAAACATCGTGAGCGCCAGTATTCCCATCGTCTTCTGCGCATCGTTGGTTCCGTGGCTGAAACCCATGAAAGCCGCACTGATCAGCTGCGCTTTTCCAAAGACCAGGCTGACGTAATAGGGCAGCCAGGACCGCAGAGCAATGAGCAGAATGCCCATGACCAGAAAGCCAATCACCATTCCCAAAGCCGGGGAAGTGAACATAGGCAGGACGACTTTCGTCCACAAACCCTCGCTCTTTTGGGTGACGGGATCAAAAGAAGACCATTTGATCACGTCCCATCTTCCATGGGCAGACGCCAACGTGGCTCCGCATAACCCCCCGACCAAAGCGTGACTCGAGCTGGAAGGCAGGCCCAGCCACCATGTCAGCAAATTCCAAATGATTGCCCCCAGCACCGCGCTGAGAATTGTCGTCAGATTGACAAATCGGGTGTCCACCAGTCCTTGGCCGATCGTGGTCGCCACCGCCGTTCCGGTTAGCGCGCCGACCAGATTAAAGAAAGCCGCCCATAAGACTGCCTGCCGTGGTGTGAGGACTTTGGTCGATACGACCGTAGCGATGGAATTCGCCGTGTCGTGAAAACCGTTTATGTATTCGAATACAAGGGCGAAAAAGAGAACCGAAAAAACCAGTATCATCGGAGTGTTGAGACGCTAGGAGTGCTTTAGCGCGATGCGGAAAATCACATTGCCGCAGTCTCTGCACCTGTCGATTACCTTCTCCAACAGTTCATAAAGGTCGCGCAGGGCAATGACCTGCAGCGGCTGGTACTGTCCGCTGTAAAGTTCCTGCAGCAGCAGCAGTATGAGTTGATCGGCCTCCTGCTCCAAATACTGCAAGCGGTCGTTCTGCTCCTTGATTTTTTCCAGGCGAGGGTTATGACGGAGTTGACGGACCATTTCGCACAGGACGTCGATCGTCTGAGTCAGCACCCGGGTTTGCCGCGAAAAGTCGGCGCCGTTTTGAAGCGCCTGTGAGAGCAGCATCCGTTCACTGAACTTTTCAATTGTACGCGGGATCTTGTAAAGGGCCGAAGACAGAGCCTCAATGTCCTCTCTCTCCAGCGGAGTCACGAAAGTGCGACACACTTCGGCGGAAATCTCTTCAGAAATCCGCTTCTCTTTGCGCCTTCTCAAAATGAATTCGTCGAGTGCCCGCTGCTCCGGTGGCAGACGAAGCAGTTCGACCAAAGCATTGACGCTATGACGTGCCTCCTCGGCACCCGCCTCCAACAGATCGAAGAACCGCTGGTCCTTTCCCAACAATCGTTGCAGCGAAAACATGGGACAGAATTGTAGCATTGAGCCGGGTACCAACCAATGCGGAATTTGGCACGATAGTAACCCTCAAAAGCTTTGAAAAAAATCGGCGGGTATATCCGCGTAATCGGCGCTATCCGTGCCATCCGCGGCTTGGTACCCGCGGATAGTGCGGAAGGCGCGGATAACGCGGATATACCCGCGACTGATTGTGGTCGGACTCTCGAGATTCCGACACCGGGCTGGCTGTTCAGTTTCGGGTTACGGGTTCCTCATCCCGGATGGCGGCACGCACCCTGTCTATCAGCTCGGGAGGGAGATCGGTGATCCCATGGGCCGTTCTCGCGTGTTCCCGGCACTGACGAATAACCTCGTCGACCGTCTCTCCCCGGGCAGTGAAATCGCAGTCTACACCCACATCCCGGCACTTAATGATTTTCGACATAGCTTCTCCTTCACGCCCCAGGGCAAGAGCCCTCGAGCGGTTTAGTGATATGTTTCTTAGTTATCACATATTGCGCTAAAGGAGAACCGATACAGAATTATCTTGTTTTTCGGACCTTTCTGCGATATTTGGTCCTAACATCGTCGACCATATTGTCGACCGGCGGAGAGGAAAAAGTGAACTCGCGTGAACCCACAGAGGTACGCGATGCTTTGGACGAGCTGAGCCTGTATCTTGAGGACAAGGTTCCTCCTCTTCTTGTGGCTGACTCAGTGCGCCTCCTTTTTGCCCAGCCTTCAAGAATACTTGCTCAGCATCTGGTTTCATGGGCCGCGACGCAGGGGGCCTCGACCCGCGACGAGTTCGGTGAGACAGTCTGTGCCGCTCTCACTCGGATTGTGCAGCTTGCGGACTTGCGGTTGATCCCGCGCTTCGAGATGAACGCAGGGCTGGCGAAGCTCAAACCTGTGCTGCTGACAATGTGCCCTGTGGAGGCTCAACTGAAGGTTAGCGCGCTGATCGATCAGTTCCTTGAGGTACAGGACAGGGGCTCCCAGGAGGCCGACAAATCGGGTGACCGAGAATTCTCCGACATTCTTTCGCGCCATCTTCTGTCGCTACTGGAGCAAAGAACGCAGAATTTGACGCAGGATGCCGACGCGGCGCGCGCCCAGGAAGTTGTATCTCAGCTGCTGGCGGCTGTTACCAGGACGGCTGAGACGGCACAGCAGCTCGAGGAACGACTCGCACGTCTGAAGGCGCTCGGCGTGGACACGGAAGTGCCGTCCATGCTGCGGGCTCTGGGACAGAGTCTTCCCAACTGGGCATTGATCCCACCTCCTTCCGAGGAACAAAAGCCCGGTGTCCTCCCCGGCGATAGAAGCGCCGGTTCCCCGGCGGGACCGGAATTGGCACATTCCGACGCGCGTTTACGCGCCATGCAGCGCATAGTCGAACTAACCAATGCGCCCGAAGAGAGTGCCGATCGTTTCAATCACATGCTCCAGACCGCAGTTGAACAGTTCAATCAAGGAGCGCTTGGACGCGCCGTTTCCATCCTGGGATCTGCCGAGGAACTGGTGCGTCAGGAAAGGATTCAGTTCGGGCGAGTAAAGCCTCTGTGGGATAAGGCTGCCGAGCAGATCCAATGGCAACGCTTTGAAAGCGCCATCCTCGACCCCGTACAGCATCAGTTGCTCGGCCAGTTCCTGTCGTTTTTCTCGGCTTTTTCCCCGACCCGGCTGCTTGCCGAACTTCGAGAAAGCCCCGAACGGCACAGACGTCGTCTCTTGATTTCACTTCTGACGGTCCGAGGCGAAAAGGTGCGGCCCGAAGTCTGGGGGCATCTGGGAATTTTGGCCAGATCACAAGAACCTGAATGGGATTACTTAAGAGACCTGATCAACCTGCTAGCGTCGCTCCCGCACCAGGATGGGGATGTCCCTGAGGAAGAGCTGGAGCTGATGACACGAATCGCAGCTCTTCCATTGCCGCTCCCCGTATTGCGCGAGGCCGTACGATACGGCACCCGGATAAGAGTCGATCAGGCTGCGACGTTGCTGACGCAGCTTCTCGGTCAAGCCTCTTTGGGGAATCCCGACGAACTTGCCGCCAAGTGCGCACCGGCATCTCACTGGGCTCTCTTGTTCGAACAGATCCTGACCAGGCTGGCTTTTTCCTCGGATGTCCGCATGCATCGGCTGGTGCTCGATCATTGTCTTGTTACTGGTAAGTCAGGGCAGTTCTCCACTGCTCCCCTCACCGTTTGGGCGGGCACGGATCTGAGCGCCGAGCCGGACGTCGTGGCTCGGCTTGTGGGGGCGCTCCAGAAAAGCTTGCCGCCACGCTGGCTCGACTGGATCTTGAGACCGAATGAAACCGTCCTTCTTGATTTGACGCGAGCGCTTTCCGGTACTTCTTCGCCCCGGGTGCGAGCGCTCCTGCAAAAAGTCGCGCGACGATTTCCCGAGCGGTCTTTCGGTATTGCCGCCGCCAAGGCGGTTTCGCCGATTACGCAGCCCGAAGTAGAGGAGCACGCCGTTCAGGAGGGAGAAGCTGGTTCACCGCCGTGCCTTGAGAAACAAGAGAGCGCCGCTGCTGTAGTCGATCCCGACATTCTGTTACTGGAAGGCGAGCTGCAGTCGTTTAAACTTCCCACGCTGATTCAGCACCTGGAATCAACGGCTGCGACGGGGATTCTTGAACTACTGAACGTCACTGAGGGGGTAGAAGGGACAGCAACCTTTGTGAAAGGACAGTTACTTCACTGTCAGACGGGCCCCCTGCGCGGAAGAGAGGCCCTTTTCGCTCTCCTTGAAAGGCCGGTGTTCGGGCGTTTCCGCCTTCTCGGCTCGAAGCACCAGGAAGAAGGTGCCGCGTCACTCACAGGTGAGCCATCATCTGCCTTCCCCGTGGTTCCAACTCTCCTGGAGGGGATGAGACGCTACGACGAATACCAGCAGTTGCGGCTGCTGGTGCCGGATCAGACAGTGCTGATGCCTTCTGGAGAGCTTCCGGGAAGACCGGAGGGCGAGACAGACACAAAGTTTGTAAGGCAGGTCTGGGCGGAAGCGGTTTCAGGCAAGACGGCTGCCGAGTGCGAAGCCGCTATTCGCGTCGATCCGTATAGGGTCCGTCGTCTTCTGGCTTATTGGGTTGCCGAAGGAAGTCTCTTGGCGCACACTGGGAGCGCCGGGGTATTGCAGCACTAGGAGCAGCAGGCCGGTGTCCTGGACAGATGACCTCCGGCACCTAATTTCAAGTCTGGTATGAAGAAAAAGAAGTCTGCCTGGGAAGCCGTTTACGACCTGGTAAGAGAGGTTCCGAGCGGGCGGGTGACGACGTACGGCGATATCGCTCGTGCGCTCGAAGGGAGACTGTCTGCAAGGGCTGTCGGCTGGGCGATGCATGTTTGCCCCGCTGACTTGCCCTGGCATCGGGTCGTAAATGCCCAGGGAGGATACTCTGCGGAGCGACTTCCGCACGTACCCGAAGGATTGCAGAGAGCACTGCTGGAGTCCGAGGGGATTCCCTTCAAACCGGATGGTCGTGTCGATTTAAAGGCTTGCCGCTGGAACTGGAAGCGTCGTTCCCAGACGACTCCGCCTTGAAATTCCGTGGGATCTCGCGACGTCCTGGAGGTCCTTCAGGACCGACACGTGGGGCGACGGTTAAGCACGTGTCGGTCCTGACGGACCTGAAGACGTCCCGACTTCGCGATATGCCGCATTGCCGAGATGTGCATCAAGGGCAGCCTTCGCCGCTCCAACCCCATTCTCTAGCGCACGGTCAGGTCGCGGATGCGGATGTCTTTGAACCACATGTTCCCTTCACCGCCCGAATGAAGCTGAAGAGCAATGTAGCCGTCGAAAGATTTGGGCTTCGGGTCGGTGAAATCAACCATTTTCACGCCATTCAGGTAGCAGATGTAGCGATTTCCCTGCACGATTAACAGGAATTCGTTCCAATCGGTCTGGCGTATCAGCCCTTCCAGCTCGGGTGCAGGCCACACGACCCAATCCCGACCGTCGCCGTAGATGCCGCCTGTATGGCCGCCGAGTCGCCGATCGATTTCAAATTGAAGGCCCTGCGTAACGGTGGCGGTGCCGGGCTTGAAGTCCGCATGGAAGAACACGCCGCTGTTGCCGTCCGCATCGGCCTTGAAGCGCAGATACAACTCGAAATCTCGATACTTCTTTTCTGTACGGAGGTAACCGTACTCTTCCGTGATTCCCTGACCGTGAATGGCGCCGTCCTCGACCTCCCATTTTTCCTGGCCAACCTTGACCCAGCCGGTGAGGTCCTTGCCGTTGAACAGCGAAACCCACTGTTCGTTGGGCAGCTTGTTAGGACGATCTTGGGCCGACAGCATACCCCCGGTAAAGAGCAGAAATAGTGCACATAGTTTCTTCATCCGGATTCTCCTTCCTGACGTGGCCTACTTTACCTCAATCTTCCCCACGGGATACCAGCCATCTGCGTCCCGCCCTTCGATTGCCAGCTGGATGGCCGGCTTCTGCAGCCTCGGATCCAGGATGCCGACAGAGATCTCATAAGTGTCGCTGGGCAAATCATCCGGAACGTAGACGCTGCCGTCCCAAACTGCGTCTCCTGGAAGCCATTCCCGCAACCTGGCATCGGTTCTCAGAACCGCGCTGGCCCGTGCCGATTTCAAGCGAAAAGCGAGCCAGTACTCACGGTAGACCGGAGCGACGCCGGCGTTGAGCCACCAGCTTTGTATGCTCATCATTTGCCCTGCCCGCACGGTGCTCGGATATTCGAAGCGCCGCAGCAGAAAGCGGTATCCCATTTTCTTTTGAAAATCGTCGAAGTGTGGCTTCCACTCAGGTGGAATCGCGGAAGACTTGATGTTTACCGACGTGACATGCCAGCGCAGGGCCTGCTCCAGGATGTAGTCTACGTCCCATCCCTGTTTCTTCCAGTACGCCGGAACCCAGCATGTTTCCAGCGAAACGGGGCTGCGTTTCCAGACTTCCTGGATGCCGGCGCGCACCACCTGTTGGGGATACACATCAAGCATTTCGGGAGGGAAATAGGGATTGTTTGAAGCCGTGCGCATATCACCCAGGCAGTCCAGGCGCCATCCGGCACCTTTGGCTGTGCCATAGGCGAGGGCCCGCTCCTCGTCGAAGTTCATAAGAAGGGGAGTTTTCTTGAAAGCATCGAAGTAAATATCGATAAGTGCCTTTTGATGCTCAAAATCGGGCATGTAGGGACTCCAGCCTTCGCCCCAGTATCCGATTGACGAGATATCAACAGTATCGAGATACGGGTGGCCATCGTAGCGAGCGCCGACTGCGGCAATCAGCCGTCCCCAGTACTTGAGGTAAAGAGGATCGGAAAAATCCGGCTGCCAGATCTCGCCGTCGGGGTCTTCCGGTCGGTTCGCGCGGCGCGCCCCTGAGTTCCGGTACCATTCAGGCAGCGGGTGTTTCTGATCATAAGGCATCAAGCGGATGGCCAGAGTCTGCCCGTGCTTTCTGGCTTGCTCAAGCGCGGTGTCGAGGATCTGCCATTGAATGGCTCCTGATTCCGGTTCGATGGTCTCCCAAAACCAGCGGCAGTAGGCGATCGACGTTCGCGGAAAATCAACCGGGCCCTCACTCGCTTCCCTGACGGCTGTCGGTCCTTCTTCCGACCATTCGAGTCCGGGATTTATCGGCTCGTCGTTAAAACGCTGAAACGTAGTGATCCCCATTCCCGGGTTCACCAGGACGTCATCGATCGGCCGAGGTCGGACAATCACTCGATCCGGTACGTCCTGCGGAAACCCGACCGTGCTCGCTATGCAAATGGTAAGAACAACAAGCGCCCATCGTTTCATCACAAGTCTAGCCTCCAGGTTTGATAACCAACGGTTCGGATTTTTCGCCTTCGTTGTCCCTCAGGTCAACTGCCGAAACCTGATAGTAAAGAGTATCCCCGGGTGGCGGGGCGGTATCGGTAAAGCCGTTCTCCCTGACCAGGTCGTTAATCCTGGTCGTCTCAGTCGGGGTCATACCCCTGTAAACCCTGTAACCTTTCACATCATCGGCATCGGACGGCTGCCAAAGCAGCTGAACTTTCCCTTCGGCGAAGGTCCCAACCAGCCCGGTCGGAGGAGGAGGCCCGAAGGTATCCGTCGGAGTGATCGTGACCTCAGGGCTGAAATCGCTCAGTACCAGTGGGTCTTCTAGTTGGGCTATAGCTTGGACGCGGTAGCTCTTAGCAGTGCCCCAGTTGAAGTCGCGGTCCTCAAAGCGGGGAGCGGAAACCACATGCTGGCCATTGACAAGGTAACCGACGACTTTCGCAGGCTCGCCAGTGAGCGCCCGTTCGGGCGGTACCCAGGTCACCACAAGCCGGTCGGGTGTCGCTTGAACTCTGACATCGTGAGGGGGCTGCGGTACGGGTTGTGAGAGGGTGGCTCTGATGTTCGAGAACGGCGAGACTCGCCGCTGGTCATTCACATAGCGGATAGCATATTTGCAGCCAGGTTGTGGAGCTGTATCGACGAAAGTGAAAATTCCGGGCGATTCTGTCTTCAAGTTCTCCACCTCGACCCGGGCCAGCGGATCCAAATCCTCGCTCCAGGACCTTACGATCCCACATTGCCTGTAAATAAGCACGGTTTCGATTTCGGGGGAGGGGAGAGGAAAGAGAAGCCGGGCTGTCGTCCCGGCCTGGACTAGTCTCAGTTCCTGGGTCGCTTGGGGGATACGCACCATCGGCGGCAGCGGTTCGGCAACTTTGGCACAGGAGGTCAACACAAGCAGCAACAGGATCAGAGTACCGGCACGGCGTTTCGAGGAGGATTCGTGCATCTACAGAATGTAACGGGAAAGATCCTGGTTCTTGATTATTTCTCCAAGCTGCTTTTGGACGTACTGCGAGTCAATCACTACCTTCTTGTTTGGAAGAGCCGAGCCCTCAAAGGAAATCTCCTCAAGCAGGGCCTCCATGATGGTGTGCAGGCGGCGAGCGCCGATGTTCTCTGTCGTTTCATTGACAATGGCCGCGAAGTGAGCGATTTCGCGAACCGCGTCGTCGGTGAACTCCAGCGTGATTCCCTCTGTGGCCATCAATGCTGAATACTGTTTGATCAGAGCGTTGCGGGGCTCCTTGAGGATCCGCACGAAGTCGTCTTCCGTCAAGGTGTCCATTTCCACCCGTATCGGGAACCTGCCCTGCAGTTCAGGAATCAAGTCAGAAGGTTTCGATACATGGAAGGCACCGGCGGCGATAAACAGGATATGGTCGGTCCGGATCATTCCGTACCGGGTGTTCACCGTAGTCCCTTCGACGATCGGAAGAATATCGCGTTGCACTCCCTCGCGGCTCACCTCGGGGCCGTGGCTCGATTCCCGGCCGGCGATTTTGTCTATCTCGTCCAGGAACACGATGCCCGACTCTTCGACGCGGTCCAGGGCTTCCCGCGCAACCTGTTCCATGTCGATGAGCTTTGACTCCTCCTCCATGATCAGGTAGTCAATTGCTTCATCAACCCGCATCTTTCGTTTCCTGGTCCGGCCTCCGAAGACATTCGGGAAGAAGTCTTTGAACATGATGTCCATCTCTTCAATACCTTGAGAGCTGACTATCTCGAAGGATGGAAAACCACGTTCGGGGACCTCCATCTCGACAATGCGGTTGTCGAGCTTTCCAGCCCGCAGCTGCTGGCGCAGCTTTTCCCTGGTCTTCTTCATCTCCTCGGTTTCCCGGGCGCCTTGTTCCCTGCCGTTGCGCTTTCTTGATCTCTTGTTTGGCGGAAGCAGCAGGTCCAGAAGTCTTTCTTCCGCGTGCTTTTCGGCCTTGTCCTCGATCTGGGAGGCTTTTTCCTGGCGAACCATGTCGACCGCAATTTCCGCCAGATCCCGAATCAGTGACTCGACATCCCGGCCGACGTACCCAACTTCGGTGAACTTGCTGGCCTCGACTTTGATGAAGGGCGAATTAGCGAGCCGAGCGAGACGCCGCGCAATTTCCGTCTTGCCGACGCCCGTCGACCCGATCATTATGATGTTTTTGGGTTGAATT